>JAZKJI010000174.1:0-4343 GCA_040384405.1 Bdellovibrionota bacterium | reverse complement strand
TTTTTCGAGTCGTTAGACAGCCAAATACGCTCGGAAAACCACTGTGGTAGTGGAAAAAGTTTACTCAGTATCGACGCCCGAAATCAGGTTTTTACTTGCCCGCTGGAAGTCAGCCACAAGGAAAACATGGTTGGAACCGGTACCTATGTAAAACAAGAGGCCCTAGATAACCTGCAGAACCCATTAATAGAGCTTAATAAATGCGGTAACTGCTGGGCCCGCTTCGTATGTGGCGGAGGCTGCCTGTATAACCATAAAGCTCTTACAGGGGATCAGCACCAGAAGCATCCCCAGTACTGTGTGAAAACGAGAAGCTTGCTGAAAACTACTATTCTATATTATAAACAATGTCGCAAATGAGGTATTTATGAAAAAGACATCTAAAATCAAAAAGAGCCAGCCAAAGAAATCTGGCGATAAGGTTAAGACAGCTAACACTAAGGGTTGCGTACCACTCGGAGTAAGTTAATTGTCCCTTCCTCCATCGTTGGAAGGGCCAACACGGCCGTACTTGAGAAACTTGTTTCTCAGAGCTGCTTTGGCCCTCCTTTTTGGAGTGATTATCTCACAGATAAAGCTGGATTTCATCGAGTCTTGGCTTTATGACGTTCGCGTTCGTTTAAATAATGAACACAGCCAATCCGGCCACACCGAACTTATCTTAATTCAGCAAGACACTATTCAACGCTATAAGCGGGCTCTAAGTTTTGCTGATTACATGCTTTTCCTTCAAAACATCAGTGATGAAAATCCAGAGGCAATTCTTTTCACATTTCCGATCGAGGAAATTGAAGCCACGGACGAAGAAAAACAAGAGTTCAATGAATTCATTAAAACTCAACCCCATGTGTATTTTGCCTCTGATAAATTAGAAAACCGTGGCGAAAAAGATCCGTTACGATTACCACCGCCGCTTAATAATTTACAGATTGTTTCAGCACCAAGAACAGCTGACTTAAACGTGCTTGGAAAAGATGGCGTGACCCGCCGAATGTTAATTTCCTATCAGGGAAGTAAAACATTTCATACGAAGTTAGCTTCCGTTTTTAATCCCGAAGTTGCTGACGAATCCAATATCAAAGGCACCTTCGAATTTTTCGAGTCCCAACAGCTTTACGTAAATTTCAGGCCATCAGGGACATTCGTTCGCACGCCTTTTGAAAACATCATCACGAAAAATTTCGATCACGGTAAGTTTAAGGGTAAAATCCTGATGGTCGGCTTCGATTACAATCGCGCCGCCAAAGATTACATCATGACTCCGTTCAGTCGCGAAATCGTCGCCATGACCGTCGCCGAAATGCACGCGAATATGGTGGAAACGCTGATCGAAAATTCAGCGCCCGTTCCCCTTCCTAAATGGGTAACCATCATCCTGACGTTGTTAGTTTCTTTCCTAACGGTGCACGTAGTTCTAACTGCGAAACCGCTGCGTGGATTATTGGTTTTACTTTCAACCTTCGTAGGGTTTTCTTTAATTGCTCTGTTGTGCTTTTTTGCCTTCCACGTTTGGGTGGGGATGGCGCATCCCCTGTTAACAATTTTCCTGTGTTACTACTTCTTCATTCCTTACCGGCTAATCGTGGAAAACCGACGAAGCTGGGAGTATTACCAGAAAAATAAATTACTCCGCCAAGTGGAAGAGCTTAAAAGTAATTTCATCTCGATGATGTCCCATGATTTAAAGACTCCTATTGCGCGTATTCAGGGCATGATTGACGTTATCCTGCGGGACCCGGCACCGCTGAGCACCCAACAGCATGAAGCCGTGGACACGATTAAGCTCTCTAGCGAAGACTTGCTGAAATTTATTAATTCCATTCTTAATTATGCTCAGATCGAGAGCCAAGGGATGGAACTTCATTTACAATCGCGTGACGTAAACACCTTGTTGTTAGAGGTCGTTAAAAAACATGAATTCCTGGGTAAACTTAAAAAAATCCAGATCGTCACCGAGCTTGATCCTTTATTTCCAATTCAAGTCGATCCAGAACTTATTAAACAGGTCTTCTCTAACCTAATCGAGAACGCCATTAAATATAGCCCGGAAGACACCAAAATTTTGATTACCTCGGAAGAGGCGGAAAATGCGGTAGTTGTTCAGATTTCTGACCAGGGACCGGGCGTTCCACCTGACGAACTTCCTAATATCTTCATGAAATTTTTTCGTAGCAAAAACGCTAAGAGCTCACCTATCAAGGGCTCAGGTCTCGGCCTATACCTTGCTATGTATTTCACCGAATTGCATAAGGGTAGACTGTCAGTTGAGTCTACAATAGGGCAAGGTAGTACGTTTACGGTCGAATTGCCCATTAGTTTGGGGAGGTAGTTATGCTTAAAATTTTAGTGGTCGATGACGATCAGGGACTAAGAATGTCCGTGGTTTCGGGCCTTACCTCTACCGGTCGATTCGAAGTCGCCGATGCTTTCGATGGTTTAAACGCCATGGAGAAATTTAAAGCTGCCGAAAATAAATTCGACGTCGTTATCTTGGACGTCGATATGCCACGTATGAACGGATTAGAAACTCTTCGTCAAATCAAAGAGATCGATCCGGGTTGCATCGTGATCATGTTAACTGCACACGCGACAGTCAATGATGCGGTCCTTGCCGTTAAAGACGGTGCTTACAATTATTTATCTAAACCAATTTCTACTGAAGGCCTTGTCGAGCTTGTTGATAAAGCCGTTAAAGCCCATTCCTTAATTTCAAATATCGCGGCATCTGCCCCGGTACTAGTTGAAGAAGGCCGTAAAATTATCGGTAACACTCAACAGATGCAGAAGGTTTTTAATATCATTAACCGTCTGGCAAAAGTTGAAACTCCGGTTTTAATCCGCGGAGCTTCAGGAACTGGAAAAGAACTAGTAGCGCGCGCGATCCATTACAACTCTGCTCGTAAAGACGAAAAGTTTGTGGCGATCAATTGTTCTGCTATTCCAGAAAATTTATTTGAGTCTGAATTGTTTGGTCACGAAAAAGGTTCTTTCACTGGTGCTGACCAAAGAAAAATCGGAAAATTCCAATACGCTGAAGGTGGAACTTTATTTTTAGATGAAATGGGTGACATGCCACAGTTGATGCAAGTTAAAATCTTGCGCGTTCTTCAGGAAAGAATGTTTGCTCCTGTTGGATCTAACCGGGAAATTCCAACGAACGTTCGAATTATCGCGGCCACTAACCGTCCGCTTGAAGAAATGATCAAAGCAGGATCTTTCCGTGAAGATTTATTTTATCGCTTAAACGTTGTACCTATATTTTTGCCAGCTTTAGCTGAACGAAAAGACGACATTGAACGCTTGGTAAATATCTTCATCAAGAAATTCAATGAATCTCATCGTAAAAAAATCACGGGTATCTCTGCTGATGCAATGAACGTATTAAAAAAATACGAATGGCCGGGAAATATTCGTGAACTTGAAAACGTGATCGAACACGCTTTCGTTTTAGAATCGACTAACTCGATTACTCTAGCTTCATTGCCGGAATCAGTTTTACTATTTGCTGGTGTTGATCTTTTGGATTTAGAAAATCTTATTTCTGCTCCGATGGTTGCGGGTGGCGGACGTACTGAAGATGCCGGTCAAGAAGAATATGATTCTGACGACAATCTTGACGCTGATGATGAAGAAATAGGCGTCACAGTTTCTGTGGACGGCGCTCTTGATTTTAACGCGCAAAAGGAAGCTTTCGAAAAAGAATTCATCATAAAAGCCTTGAAGATGTTTCGGGGTCGTATTAATCAAACTGCCTTACATGCGAACATCCCGAAGAAAACTCTTCTCCGTAAGATCGAGAAGTATGGGATTATCGCAAAAGACTATTCCGAACAGAATTAGTCTTTTGTAATTTTATTTTTGATTAATTTTTAACGACTTTGTGAATTGAGATACTCTACATGACGATGAACCCTTTGCCGCCCCAGGCATACACCAAGGATAACCTCCTTAAAGCGTATGCTTGGCTCCAAAATCAGTCTGAGCACATCAAAGAGTTAGCGGTAACTCCAGACATTTTGGTCAGCCTATTCCTAACGGCGCAAAGAAATGGGGACTCGTCCCTGCAAGCTCCAAGCATCCAAAATTTTAAAAATGAACTTAAAAATTTAGCGGGCGTTATGGGCGAATTTGACCGTCAGCCTGAAAAATTAGCACCTCAACCAACTGGAAAACCCGCGACGTACACAAACGGATCCGGTGGTTACGGCGCTTCCCAATCTCAGGCAGCTAATTCTGCGGCACAGGCTAATCAAGCCCACGCTTACCAAATTTCCCAAGCCAACATGCAAACTCAAGCGAATATGCAAGCCCAGGCAAACCATGCACAGCAAGTGAATGCACAG
>JAZKJI010000173.1:1486-4258 GCA_040384405.1 Bdellovibrionota bacterium | reverse complement strand
TTCGAAAGTGTTGCGGGAAACTTATCATCGATCTTGCGGTTGAATACGTGGGATACCATTACCGTGTCGACGGAATCATTTTTTAATAATTGTTGGTAGGGGATTAATTCTTTGTTGGTCCATGTTTCTGTTACGTCTGTGAATCCTAAATGGGAATCGGATAGTGAGCTTCCGTGGCCGGGGAAATGTTTTATTGAGGTTAATACTTTTTCTGCGCGGTGGCCGCGGATGAATTCTTCGTTCATCGCTGCTACTTCCATTGGGTCAGCTGAATACGATCTTTTTACTTTTCCGATCACTGGATTTAATGGGTTGATATTTACATCCGTTACGGGTGCGAAATTTAAATTAAATCCGTATTGGCGTAATACGTGGGCCATGTTTTGGGACATGTCGTATACTGCATTGGGATTTGTTTTTCTTTCGATTGCAACATCTTGGTGGGACGGAAATCCGGTAAAGCCCCAGCGTGGTTTTAATCTTTGGACTAAACCGCCTTCTTGATCGACGCTGATAAATAATTTTTCTTTTGTTAATGCTCGCAACTGATCGGTTAGTCGTAACAATTGTTCTGGGCTTTGAATGTTTCTTACGTATTGTTTTGGAATTGCATCGTAATCAAAAAGAATCACGCCGCCTAAATTATTTTTTTGAATATCGCGAACGATGGTGTCTTCGGGCTTTAATTCGTAACCGCGAAAACCGATGATGAGCATTTGCCCTACATATTTTCTGATCTTAGCTTCGGTCGCTTTATCCATTGGCACCGCACTACCGGCAGGCATTCCTGCGGCCGAGGCAAAAGATGAGGTAAAAATCACAGGGGCAAACATCATCAAACTCATGCTTGAAACTGTAAAGAAACCCTTCACTTTTGTCAAAAAACGTCCCGAATGGTTGATCATTGTCGATCCCTTCCGCTTGTATTCGTTCACGAGCCTTCAATCACCAATGGTCATGGGGCCCGCAACAGTGATTGCAGAAAGTATTCCGGTTGTAATTTTAAGCTAAAAAGGGTAAACCTTGGCCCTCTAAATCCCTAAGGAATATCAATGTCATCAGCATCTTTTTCTTCTCTTAAATTAATCGACCCTCTTTTAAAAGCCGTACTTGAATCTGGCTATACGATTCCGACCCCGATCCAACTTCAAGCGATCCCACCGTTGTTGGAAGGAAAAGATCTTTTAGGTTGTGCGCAAACAGGGACAGGCAAGACCGCTGCGTTTGCTTTACCACTTCTTCAAATTTTATCCCAAAATCCAAAACGAACCGAGCCAAAATCTGCGCGAGTTTTAATTTTAACTCCGACCCGCGAGCTAGCGATCCAAATTGAAGAAAGCTTTCGCGTTTACGGAAAACATTTACGATTAAAAACTGCCGTTGTTTTTGGTGGGGTTGGGCAAACGCCGCAAGTTCGCAGCATCGCGCACGGGGTAGACGTATTAGTTGCGACTCCGGGCCGCTTGATGGATTTAATTCAGCAAAGATATATTACTTTAAGTAAAGTGGAAGTTTTCGTCCTTGATGAAGCTGACCGAATGTTAGATATGGGTTTTATCCATGACATTAAAAAAGTTTTGGCTTTGCTTCCGAAAATGCGCCAGACACTTTTCTTCTCTGCAACGATGCCAAAAGATATCGAGCAACTGGCAAACTCGATGTTAACCAATCCGGTTCGCGTGGAAGTAACGCCAGTTTCTTCAACGGCGGAAATGATCGAGCAATCGGTGATGTACGTTGATAAATCTAAAAAGCGTGATTTGTTACGACACGTATTACTTGATCGGGCGTTAGAGAAAGTCATCGTATTTACCCGTACAAAACACGGTGCAAATAAAGTTGTAGAGATCCTAGAAAAAAACCAAGTCAGATCAGCTGCCATCCACGGAAATAAATCCCAATCGGCACGCCAAAATGCATTGGAAAGTTTCCGCGCGGGGAAAGTTCGCGTGTTAGTTGCTACTGATATCGCGGCCCGCGGAATCGACGTTGATGGAATTACTCATGTCATTAATTTTGAAGTTCCCAATGTTCCTGAAAGTTACGTTCACCGAATTGGTCGAACGGCGCGCGCAGGGGCGGGTGGAATGGCAATTTCTTTTTGTGATGGCGAAGAAAAATCTTTTATTCGCGATATCGAAAAGTTAACGGGACAATTAATTCCTGTGAATCGTGATCATCCTTACCATTCACCGGAAGTTGAAAATAGCCGTATGGTTTCTTCCGGAAAAGCTAAAGCCATGATCGAAGGCCGCGCGGGCGGTGGTGGTGGCAGAAATAATCGCTCACGTCGCCCAGGCCCTCGTGGTGGTGGACGGGGTGGTTCAAGTAAGACGGGACTTAAAGAAGCACCAAAGCCTTCCTTATCGGGAAATCACGGCAGTGGGAAAGCGCCACGAGCAATTGGTCCTTCAACCCACACGAGCAGCGGTAAAAGCCGTTGGCAGCGGTAACGCTGGCTCGTCTGCCGATTGCGATAAAAAACTTCATTTAGTCTTCCATCACCCTACACGGTAATGTAATTGTTTTTGAGATTCCGTTTTCGGTATAAGTAAATGCCGCAGAAGTATTACCAAATTTAATCTCGACGGGAAACTTTTCGATAAAGATTGGAAAGTTACCACCATGAGAAGGCTGTTTCCATTCCGCAAGGCCGGTCAGATGTTTTTGATCATTTTTAATAGCGGTAAATTCTTCGACTAAGATTTTTGGTTTTTTTGTTCCGGCAGGATAAATATTGATAAATCCCTCGCACTTTGATCCCGAGCATTC
>JAZKJI010000173.1:217-1476 GCA_040384405.1 Bdellovibrionota bacterium | reverse complement strand
TAAAGGAAGTCTGCCTGCACCATATTAGCCATGAATTCTAATACTTCAGAAACATTTCCAGGATTGACGCCAGGAAATTCGTGTTCGCGGCACTCGCCATAAACACTGGAACTTGCGTGGGTGGCCTCGTTGTACGCAAAGCTTAAAAATAAAACAGAAAGCAGGATCTTTTTCATATGGTCTCCATTGCTGGTTAGGTTTTCGTTCATACAGAAAAGACCCTCGTTTTGATTCTGTGTAAAATTAAAAAATCTAAAGTGTTGCTGAAATAGAACAAAAACATTGACTTCATTGGGGCGAAAAAAGTAGCAATGCCTTTCAAGCGAAAGCGAGCTATCAACAATGAACTGGCAAGTATACTTAAAAGAGGATCTGGCTTTACGCCAAAGCAAGAATAGTAAATTTAGTTTACGAAGCTATTCTAGGCTTCTTGAAATGAGCCCGTCCCATTTATCTTATATTCTTAATGGCAAAAGAAAAGTAGCCGCTAAAACGGCCATCCACCTGCATAAAAAACTGGGTGTTGCCGCATCAGAGGCAGTTGAGTGGCTCGATACCACTTACTCTGAAAAGCCGACTAAACAAAATAAAGTTCTTCGTGAAGAAGAGTTTTCTCCGATTTCCGAGTGGTATTATTACGCAATTTTGGGACTATCGAATCTAGATAATAACGTAGCTGACCCTTTTTGGATTTCGAAGCGTCTCAAGATTTCGCCAATGACAGCGGACCTAGCATTAAAAACCCTTATTAATAACGGACAAATCAAAATCGTAGGCCCACAATTTCGCCAGATTCCAAGTCGTCACATCACGACCGAAGATGTTCCTTCGTCGGCAATTCGACGTTGCCACAAGCAGATACTGGAATTGGCGAAAGAAAAAATTGAAACTGTTCCGGTTGAGAGTAGGGAATATTCATCTACGTGTTTACCAATTGATCCCAAGAAAATGAAAAACGCAAAAAAACTCATTCGTGATTTTAGAGAAAAGTTTATGAAAGAGATGGATGTAGGAAAAAAATCTGAAGTATATTATTTGGCAATGCAGTTTTTTCCTGTAACGGAGGAACGATGAAATCTTTAGCGATAATAAGTGGCCTATTTTTAATTTCGACTGCCTATGCGGGAAACACAATCGGTAATGGCGGCGGAACGGTTACATGTAAAAGGTCGGCCGAAAACAATTATAATGGCGAATACTTTTTGGATTATTTGATACAGTTCAATGCCAATCTACCTCCGGTTAGTGTTGTTAAGTTA
>JAZKJI010000173.1:0-207 GCA_040384405.1 Bdellovibrionota bacterium | reverse complement strand
CGAAAGCATGGATCGCATTCAGCAAGGTTTGCTAAAAATTCCATGGATGTATGGAAGCTTTCGCGAATTCCAGCGTGATTTCTTAAACGAAACCGACTTTTCCAGAGAGAGCATTTGGGAAAAAGGAAATAACGGGGTAGTGATTGTAGATAAGCCTGAACTTCTGGCCGTTTTGTTACCGCCGAATTGCCAAGAGTTTCATCAGGC
>JAZKJI010000172.1:0-8511 GCA_040384405.1 Bdellovibrionota bacterium | reverse complement strand
TTTAGTTTTAATAGTCCGATCGGTGCTTGCCCAACTTGTAAAGGGTTTGGAAACATCTTAGATGTCGATGAACAAAAAGTTGTACCTAATCCAAACTTAAGTTTGCAGCAAGGTGCCCTTCACCCTTTCACCATGCCAAGTTCCGAATATGAAAAGCGGCAGTTATTTGCTTATGCGAAAAAAGCAAAGATCAGTTTAGAAACTCCGTGGAAAGACCTTCCTAAAGCGCAAAGAGATTTGCTTTGGGCAGGTAATAAAGATTTCATGGGCGTTAAGGGTCTATTCGAGTATCTAGACGAAATGAAATATAAAATGCATGTTCGCGTTTTTATTTCGCGTTACCGAAGTCCGTTTCTATGTCCAACATGTAAAGGCAGCAGACTTAGACCAGAAGTAGAATACATATATATCAATGGCGAAAATATCCGCGCGCTAACTTCATTAACAATCGAAAAGTTAGAGCAATTCTTTGTTACTTTCTCGCTGACACCGGCTCAAGAAAAAGTAGCCCACGAAGTATTAAAACAAGTTCGTGCAAGACTAAATTTCCTGATGCGGGTCGGAGTTCATTATTTAAGCTTGGGCCGTGAAACAAGGACCCTTTCCGGCGGCGAGTTTCAAAGAATTATGTTAGCTAATCAATTAGGTATGGGTTTATCACAAACTTTGTATGTACTTGATGAACCAACAATTGGACTTCATCCCCGTGATAACGACCGGCTGATTTCCATATTAAAAGATTTAAAAGACTTAGGTAATACGTTAGTCATCGTTGAACACGATCACGATGTCATAAGAAACAGTGAACACATTATCGAAATGGGCCCGGGCTCTGGCAGTTTCGGTGGGGAAATTATTTTTGAAGGCCCCACGGCGACAATGTACAATAATCCAAAATCTTTGACGGCACCCTATTTAAAGGCGCCGGATAAGTACACTCCGCTTCGTACAATTCGTCCGGTAAAAATTAAAGACTATAAATTTAAAATCGAGCTTCAAGGTGCCTCAGGACATAATCTGCAAGAAATAGATGTGGCCTTTCCACTTAATCGCTTAGTTACTGTCACTGGCGTCAGTGGATCAGGTAAATCTACTCTAGTTACGAAAACTTTGTATCCGGCATTGGCAAGGGCGCTGGAGGTAGATTTTATTCCGGCCCAACCTTTTAAAAAAATAGACGGCCTACAAAATTTAAAGAATGTCGTATTAATTGATCAGTCTTCTATTGGAAAATCCGCACGAAGTTCACCGGTTACTTATTTAAAAATATTTGATGCGATCAGAACCTTGATGGCAAATATCCCTGAATCGAAGCAAAAGGGATACACACCCGGAACATTCAGTTTAAATATTGATGGTGGTAGGTGCCCTGCTTGCCAAGGAACTGGTTTTGAAGAAATTGATATGATGTTTATGGATAACGTAGTTATTCCATGTGATGTATGTGACGGGAAAAAATTTCGTCCCGAGATTTTAGAAATTCAGTTCCAGGGAAAAAATATCCACCAGATTTTAAGCCTCACGGTTCAAGACGCGATGGATTTCTTTGTCGCATTTCCAAATATCAGAAAGCCACTATCTTTACTTAAGGAAGTGGGGTTGGAATATGTGCAAATTGGTCAGCCGGCCAGTAGCCTCAGTGGTGGGGAATCCCAACGTTTAAAAATCGCGAAAGAACTTTCCCAAGTCAGTCAGAAAAATACGCTCTATATTTTGGATGAACCGACGACGGGTTTACATTTCCGAGAAATTGATCTTCTAATGAAAGTCCTCCATAAACTGATCGAAGCCGGCAGCAGCGTGATCCTGGTTGAACACAACCTGGATGTGATCCTTGGCTCTGACTACATCATTGACATGGGTCCTGAAGCCGGGGAAAAAGGTGGAGAAGTAGTAGCACAAGGAACTCCGGATGATATCATGGCAACGCCAGAGAGCCTGACGGGACTTTATATGAAGAAATATACCGAGAGACAATGACCCCGATTTTCAAACGAGTCTTACTCGAGTTAAAACCTCATTACAAACGCCTTTGGATTATTGGAATCACCGGTGTTTTATATTCTGTCGCCTATTCGCGCCTAGCGATCATCATTAAGGATTTGCAAGAAGGACTTCAATCCGGAAATAAGATCGAGTTTTTGCAACTTACTTTATTCACTTTAGGCTTAGCTATTATAATCGCCGGCAGCAGATACGTTCACATTTTTCTGATGAACTATGTGGCCGAGATAGTAGTTACCCAATACCGCTTAAAGCTGCAAAAAAAATTCATGCACTTAAGTGTAGGTTTCCATAATGACTTCGTCACAGGTTCAGGCGGCTTACTATCACGAATTTTAAACGATATTCGAGTGATCCAAGATGGTTTAAGAATGGTTGCGGATTTTTTCCGCGAGCCTCTGTTAGCAATTTTATTGCTTGGAAACCTATTCTATCTTAATTGGCGCTTAACTCTTTCCTTAATGGTCGTGCTTCCTTTCGTTCTTTACTTTTTACGGCAGATCTCGCGAAGTCTAAGAAAGTACGTAATCCTGGGACAAGAAAACCTAGAGAGAATTACTTTAATTATTAAAGAGTCATTGGATGGCTTAAGAACGATTCAATCTTTTAACTTAGAAAAGCGAATGGCTGATAAGTTAACGGTAGAGACTGATGTTTACCTGGATATCAGAAAGAAAGTCCATGCCCGAGTAGAGTTAATGGGCCCCATCACAGAATTCGTAGCAACTTGTTTGATCCTGTTTATATTTTTCCACTTCAGTGTCGAGATCTCTAAGGGTGTAACTACCGTAGGTGCAGTACTAGCTTACATCACAAGTTTATTGATGCTAAATCCTCCGATCAAAAAACTTCAAGAAAGCTACGTCCGTATTCAGGAAACCATGGTAGCAGCAGAGCGAGTGTATTCAATCCTTGATAATAACGATGTTGTTATTGAACACGATGTTCATAACCCATTCCCAACCAACTGGCAGACGATCGAGTATAAAAATGTTTCCTTTGCGTATGGAAACGAACAAGTCTTAAAAAATATCAACCTGACGATTCGCCGGGGTGAACAGTTGGCGTTTGTCGGTGAAAGTGGTAGCGGTAAGTCCACGTTAGTTAATTTATTAGAAAGATTCTTTGAACCTAAATCAGGTTCCATACTCATTGACGGAATTAACATCCAAGAAATTGATCTAAAAGATCTACGAAAAAATATTGCCCTGGTTTCCCAGGATGTTTTTCTATTCAGCGATACGATCGAAAACAACATTTGGGCCGGTGATTTAGCCAAGACCAAAGACCGGGTCGAGGAAGTATCCAGAAGCGCTAATGCCCATGACTTCATTAATAAGACATCGAAAGCTTACTTATCAACGGTTGGTGATCGCGGAAACCTTCTTTCTGGCGGGGAAAAACAAAGAATCAGTATTGCCCGCGCACTTTTTAAAGATGCCCCCATCCTTATAATGGATGAAGCTACTAGTGCCTTGGATAGTTCTTCAGAGATCGAAGTTCAAAAAGGTTTAGAAAAACTGATGCAAGGAAGAACAAGTCTTGTGATTGCTCACCGATTATCCACCGTACAAGCAGCTGACAGAATCATCGTTTTGAAAAAAGGCGAGATCGTGGAAACTGGAAAACATTCCGATTTATTGTCTCAAAAAGGTGAATATCACCGCTTTTTTACTCTGCAAACCACTGCATTCCTTAGTTAACGTCTCAACCTGAGGCGTTTCAAAAAATTGCTCGAAGACCGTTAAGTTTGTCCAAATATTTGACGATAGGTGAACTGAAAGTAGCCACTCTTCAAAGGAGCGATTGAATGTCCATGATTAACTGGGACGAGTTTGAACACATACACGTTATTAAAAAATTAAAGCAAATCTTAGGTGCTTGGTGGAATATCGACGTTATCTTTACAGATGAACGTGGACAGCTAAAAGGTTTTTACCACGACCGCACTCCTTTCCAAAATCCAGCAGTGGTAAATAAGGAATCGGGGCAAGCAAGTCTTGCTGAACTAGTAACTAAAACAATTGATGACTTACGCGTTTCAGAAAACCGTTTTGCACTAAGAAAATGGGACATGGCTGGATTTGACGTAGGTGTTTTCCCAATCGTTATCGAAAATGATTTCGTAGGGACTGTTGTTGCGATGGGATTCTTCAAAGAAGACTTCTCTCAACGAATAAACGAAGTTAAAGAGCGCTTGATGTCTCTTGGTTCTTCGATGGACGTTGTTGATAAGAGTATTTCTAAAATGAAGTATCTTGATGATGCTGCAAGAAATCACTTTTGTGAACTTTGTGAATTAGTTTCTCAAGAGATCGTGACTCTTCACTTAGAGATCAGCTCTCGTGAAAACAGAATCCGTGAATTAAATAAAGAACTTGGTAACATGTTTAAATACGACAACATGATTGGTAAATCTAAGCCAATGCAATCGTTGTATTCATTACTTGATAAAATTAAGAACGCTGACACTACGGTACTAGTACAAGGTGAAAACGGAACTGGTAAAGAGTTGATTGCAAAATCAATCCATTACAATTCACCTCGTAAAGATAAACCATTTGTTATCCAAAACTGTTCTGCGTTTAACGATAACTTATTAGAATCAGAATTATTCGGTCACATGAAAGGTTCCTTTACCGGAGCTGTAAAAGACAAAAAAGGTCTTTTTGAAATGGCTGACAAAGGAACATTTTTCTTGGATGAGATCGGTGATACTTCACCTACCATGCAAGTTAAACTTCTTCGCGTACTTCAAGAAGGTACATTCATGCCAGTTGGATCTACCGAGACTCGCAGAGTTGACGTAAGAATCGTGGCAGCGACAAACAGAAATCTTAAAGAGATGGTTGAAGCAGGAACATTCCGTGAAGACTTATATTATCGTCTGAACGTAATTAATATCCGTGTTCCGCCATTGCGTGAAAGAAAAGAAGATATCCCTTACCTTACAGACTATTTCTTGCAAAAAGTTTCCGAGCAAGGTCACGGTCCAAAAAAGACTCTGACAAAACGTGCTCTGGAAAAATTGTATGACTATGCTTGGCCGGGTAACGTGCGTGAATTGCAAAATGAAATTGAGCGTCTAGTAGTATTGTCTGGTGAAGAAATGAAGCTTTTAGCTGAATTACTTTCTCCTAAAATCCTGGAAGCTGGCGACAAGAACAAAGTTCAAGGTGCCCGACTTCAAGGTAAATTAAAAGACGCATTAGAAGACCTAGAGCGCGAAATGATCCGTGAAGGATTACGCCGTACAGGTTGGAACAAATCAAAACTAGCAAAAGAACTTGGAATTAGCCGCGCTGGTTTGATTATGAAAGTTGAAAAATACGGGCTCGATAAACGTAAGCTAGCACGCTAGTTTTACGTTTGGAAAATTGAGACCATAGTGGGGAACCTCTTCTTCGGGAGAGGTTCTTTTTTTTAGTTCTGGTGAGCTGGCGTTACTGAAAATACGTTCTTATAAAAATTCGGTACTCGCGATGCCACTTCAGAATATTCACCGCAGTGAAGAGTCACGTCAGGTAATGAGTCATTTAACGTCGTGTAAGCATATTCACTTTTATAATATACTTCCCGCATTGTTAAAGTCGTCCCTGCTCTGATTGTTTGGGCGGCTTTATTGTTCGAGTAAAAACCACAAATAGATTTGTCGCTCATTGGTTTTGTGCCGCTGTAGATCCAAGTTGTGCCGTCAGCATTTATCATCGTTGGGTATGAAGTTCCATTAATGTGGCCACTTATATTTAGGCTTTTTTTGAATGTTACAATTACATGATTTGGACGAATGAATGCGCCTGCGTCCGCCGGCTTTCGAAAAGCATCAAAATTGATATTAGATTCTTGGTTCATTTCATTTTTCGAATCTGAAGCAACTTTGGTCGTTGGTGTTGTACAGCTTGCTAATATTATGCTGGTTAAAAAAACTATTACTAAATTATTCGTATTTTTCATTGGAAACCTCATTGGAAGAAAGTTCCAAATTAGTCTGTGCGACCAATGGGCTTGCGTAAAGTGTTATATTTAATTTTTCGGGTTTTTAGCTTTATAGCTCTTTATAGAGTTTGGTCTTAGCGTCATAGGAATGAGTTTTAAGCGCTTGTTCTTTAAGTCTTGGAACTTTCGGCAAGTCACTTTTAAAAACAGGTCCGATTTTAATGAATCTTTTAATTGGTACTTTATGGGTGCCACCGTAGATGAACATATTTGCGAATTCTGATTTTGGATCTTTGTAGATTGTTTTTCCTGGAGCTACTAGGGTTCCCATGGATTCATCGCCTTTTAGATAACTAATTTCTGCGAATCCTCGGTAAAGATTTCCGCAACTGTCTTCATAAATATCTGACAAGATTAAATAGTTGGCTGTGTCCGGACGAAGGCAAGCGTTGCCCTTCATTTTTAAATTATTAATCTTGCATGGGTAGTCAGTTGGCTTTAGTAAATTTGCGTCGTATTGGTTCCAGTAGGCTTGATGATATAGTTTTGTGTCTTGTTGTGGAAACGCTGGGATTAGTCCTTCAGCTGAACACTTTACTGGAATTGTTGGATATTTATTTAAATCAAGCTTAAGTGAAATCTCATCAGCTGCTTCCCGCCATACTGTTAAAGCGGCTGAATTAGGAAAGTTCTTATAAGCAGACGCCGGGACCGGCCCGCTTGCTTGAGCCGACGCTAATATTGGAAACAGTAATGCTAGTAAAAGTCTTCCCATAATTTCCTCTTATATAGATCTATTCAATATTTGTTCCTTTTCCTGACAGGCTCGGATGCAACTAGGTATTAATAGAAGGTGATTTTGTCTCAAAAATAGCCAAAACAACAATCTACGCATGCATGTGTACAGATATTAAACGTCTCAATATTAGACGCTTTGCCTAAGTGCTTGTTCTTATGAAGTATTATTTCGGTACATTTCCCAGGATCGTTGGCACTACCTTCGCTATGTAATCCCAGTGAAGACTACGCAAATAAAGGAGTTCTCTATGAAGGTGATTCGAAATCTATTGTTATTGGCTGTAATGGCAGTTGGCCTTGCCGCTTCCGCAAACCTTGGTTCAGTACCAGGATGTTCTGCAATGGACCCATCTGGATTATTTGCTAACACGGCAAGCGTATCTGCAGTTAACGGTCAAAGTGCTAACCCTACTCAAGTAGCTCGATAGACATAAGTTTACCCCCCCACTTCGAGGGCAGTGTCCCCCCGCTGTTCTCGGAGTTCCCCTTTTTCTTAACTAAAATTTCTAAAATTATTTTGCTCGGAACCTTTTTGAAATCCATCCCAACTCTTTATAACTCCTGATTTAACCGAAGTAAAAAAAGTCGATACTGCCATTGCGCCACCTGCAGCTACGCTTTGAACATATTGGGCAACGCCTGAACGTTGAAGAAATTGTTCCGCGTGGGATTCGATAGTTATTCCACTAACGTGAACTTGCATCATTAAAACAATTACCGCCGTGATGGCGAAAGTTTTGATTACAGAAATTAAATCAGCCAAACTTAACCTCCTTGGAATCCGCCATTACTCGAGAGATCGCTTGTTTTAATTCAACCTTGGTAAAAGGTTTTAAAATAATCGCGTCCACAGAACATCCCAATAATTTCTTTTCGATAAAATCGCGCTCTAAACTAGAGATCACAATAACTTTTACCGTTGGAAAAAATTCGTTGAGTTCTTTAAGAACATCTACGCCATTTTTTTGGGGTAATACCATATCCAGAAAAACCAGGTCCGGTAATGTGTATTGAACGGATTTATTAACTTCAGTTCCTTTTCCGACCAGGCCAACGCACTCGCCACCGGCTTCGATAGCGATATTTTTAATTAGTTCCTGCAAAAAAGGGGCATCATCAACGACTATAAATCTAAAACTCATGTCCTAATTATAGGTGGAAACTTATGTAATGGGACTTTATTTTATGTTCCCAGACCTCAGTTCGGTCTGATTGATTCTTTACCCAGAACATATACCATGGAAAAGATGACTGTTATTCGCGGCTTAAAATCACTAGCATTACTGTTCTCTTTGGCCGGCACACTTGCGTTTGCCCAAGCAAAAAGTGGAACAACCTACGTCAGTAGTATCGACCAAAGTCTGACAATCCGTAAACTTGTGATCTTACCTTTTAACGATAACGTCTCTTCAATTTACGGAAAACCAGTTACCGAACGAGCATTAGAAACCCAGAAACGACTTCACTTATGGGAAGCCGAACAAGTTGAAGGTTCGGTTGATACCGGCAGCCCCAAAGCCGTTCAAGCATTCTTAAAGGCACAAAAAGCCGAAGCATTATTAATTGGAAGTATTTTAAAAGGTCCAGAGTCCATTCAAATGGTCGTATCTATTTTAAGTGCCATGGATGGAAGAGTTTTATATCAAGCCCGTCGTATCGATATAAAAGGATTTAATACTGAAGACATTTTAAAAGAATTTGATTCTCTTCACCAAGAACTTATCAACCAAGTTCCATTCCGTGGGTTAGTACTTTCCAGAAGGGGCCAAGAAG
>JAZKJI010000171.1:0-8813 GCA_040384405.1 Bdellovibrionota bacterium | reverse complement strand
AGACAATTATTGGAGCTTGCGGGACCAAGATTAAATTTGGCCCAGTCTTAAGTTTGTACCATTAATTTAAAGGCAGTTTACGCCTTTAAAGACTCCGTCGATCACATTTTCAATGGTCGGAGAATTAAGATACGTTAATGTACATTCTTGTTGTTTTGTACCAGCTTCAGTTACTACGGGAATTTGCCCGCGTACTGCTTTAGCACTTTCATCTATATCGATTGCATGAGCTCGGATATGAAGACAATCTTCCATTGCGACTGAAAATTCGGTGTTTGTCTTTGTTCGGAGTTGTTGATCCAGGGACTCACAAATTAATTTTACTTCTAATCTCGTTGCTCTTCGCGGAGCTGGTAAAGCGCTATAGGTATTTAGAAAAAACGCGGATGCCAGGCTTGCTTGTCCTAGAGTGATTAAAATCAAAATAAGCTTTTTCATAAATTACCTCTGTAAGTTCCGTTAAGCGTGGGTTTTCAATGGATTTACATAGCGAAATTCATTCCCAATCAGCCTTGCTATAGAGAGGTTAGGCCATGGTTTCCGTGTCGATTCCCAGTGAGGGTAACAATCTGCGGCCCTTTAATTCGTTCTTAGAAAGGTATTTTGTACCGAATTGAGATTAAAATGTGAAAGTTTAACCAACCCAGTCTTTTTGCCGATAAGTTACTCATGCTGACGTTTTCACCAGACCAAGCTCGAAAATTTATCCAATGGTTCGTTCCAGTAATGATGTGCTTACTGTTCTTAGGCGCATTCCAAAACTGCGGAACTGATGCTAAGCCAGTTGAAAAAACTGAAGCAGCGGCTCCTACTGAAGTAACCAAGTAATAGCCTACTTTAAATTTTACCTATTGAATGAGACCCGAAAAAATCGGGTCTTTTTATTTGTATTAAGTTGTTTGATTAACGGCGAATGGTTTTTGGATCAACGGCGTCTTGTAATCCGTCACCGATAAAGTTGAAGCTGATCGTTGTTAACAAAATCATGATACCTGGAAGGATTGTTAACCAGACGTTCTTATAAATAACTTCCTGGGCGTTATTTAACATATTACCCCAACTTGGTGTTGGCGGCATGATACCCATACCTAGAAAGCTTAATGCGGCTTCAAACAAAATACTTTCACCGACACCCAAGGTGATGGACACGACCATCGGTGCGATCACATTGGGAAACATATGCTTCATGATAATCATTCGATTAGTTGCACCCAAAGTTCTTACCGCAAGTACAAATTCCCGTTCCCGCAAAGAAAGAATGCTTCCCCGAACTAAACGAGCAACCGACATCCAAGAAAATAAACACAAGATGATAACCATCTTCACGATACTTTCATTTCCCGGAGTCATAATAGAATAAATGGCAGGAATTTTCCGTAGATCAATCGCAGCAATAACGATCATAACCGGAACTAAAGGTAACGATAATAGGGCATCCGTTACACGCATCAAAAGTGAATCAAGAAATCCACCATAAAAGCCTGCGATACTTCCGATTAATAGTCCCAGCATGGCCGAGAAAATCGCAACCATGACTCCGACGCCTAAAGAAACGCGGGTTCCGTAAACTAAACGAATAAAGACATCGCGTCCTACTTCATCAGTTCCAAAAATATGAAGTGTCGCGAAATTTGATACGGTTCTTCTGAAATAGGATTTTTCAACACCTTGAAGTTTTTCGACGACTTGAACTGCTTCTCCCGCTGGCAATGCGGCAACTTCATAAAGCGCGTCTTCAGGACGGCCCGAAACTAATCCTTGCTCGACAAGTTTTGCTTGAACGGCAGCTGCTTCTGCTGGTTTTTCCCTTAAGAATCTTTCAACTTCCACTTCGCGAGCATCGGCCGTAGCTTCGGCACGGCTCATCGGTGCTAAGTAACGGGCAGACACGTTTTGAACGACAGGGTTTAGGCCCGTTGCCCAAGAAATTAAGTCTGCACTTAATGCGATTAAAATAAAAAATACGATGATCATCATTCCGGCAACGGCCATGCGATGCTCTAGAAATTGAGACATGATAATCCGCCACATTGGTTGGGCGGTTTCTAACGCTTTTAATTCTTTTTCAGTAAGCGCACTTGGCGAATTCATCGTCGGCGCTGTATTCGTTGCCATTATTATAACCCTTAAGTGAAAGTGATCCGAGGATCAGCAAATCCGTAAAGTATGTCCGCAGCTAAACTCATCAACAAAACCATGCTGACCGAAATTACGAAAGAAACCATGGCAACGTTATAGTCATTACCGATGATCGAGTCGTAAACTAGTTTTCCAACTCCTTGATAAGCAAAAACCGTTTCCGTCAAAAGGGCTCCGGAAAATAAAGTTGAAAGGCTTAACGCTAAAACCGTGATGATTGGAATCAAAGCATTTCGGAATGCGTGCTTCCAAATAACGGCGTTACGGTGAAGGCCTTTTGATTTTGCTGTCCTAATATAATCGTTTCTCATCGCTTCTAACATGGAACTGCGGGTAAACCGCACGAACCGTCCCATTTGTTGAAGACTTAAACTTAAAACGGGAAGAATTAAATAAATAGCGCGGTCAGAAATTGTCTGCCACCAAGTCCCGTCTTGGGCCCCTACCGTGGACGTTCCGCCGGCCGGTAAAATTCCAAACTGAACCGAGAAAATAATAATTAACATTAACGCCAACCAAAACGACGGAATCGAAATCCCTGCGAACGAGAAGAAGTTCACAAAGGAATCAAATTTTCCTCCGGGCTTTAGGGCCGAGTAAATTCCTAACGGTAATGCGATCGCGATCGAGAAAAACAAAGACAGAAAAGAAAGCGTAAAAGTATTGATAAGTCTTGGACCCATCAACTCAGAAACCGGAACCCGGTATGTACGACTGTACCCTAAGTCACCTTGGGCAATCGTAGAAACCCAGTTCCAGTACCGAACGTAGGAAGGTTGATCTAAACCATAAAGCTCGCGCAATCTGGCCACGTCCTCGGAAGTGATCCGAGGATTAGAGGCGATCATCATTTCTACGGGATCCCCCGGCATTAATGTCATAATGAAAAAGCAGGCATAGGATAAAATCGCTATGACCACCAAAGTTTGAATTAAACGCCGAAGGATATAAGTGACCACGTTACTACTCCACAGTCCATTTTTCGATTTCGTTTGTCTCTGGAAATTGGTGTCCCGGTGGACGGTAATTTTTCAGAGCAACCGGAGCAACAGAGATATCAGCACGGTAGTACAAAGGAATTACCGGAACATCTTCCGTGTATGCTTTTGCGATACCTTCTACTAGGCTCTTACGTTTTCCAGCATCGAATTCTACATCTAGGTCATCAATCGCTTTATCAACGCCAGCGTTGATCCAACCTGGTTGATTTTGACCAGAGTAACCGTTTTTCTCTGCAGGAATTGATTTACTATGCTGAGTTGAGCGCGGACTGTTTTCAGGTGAAGCCATCCAAGCGTACATCGCCATGTCGAATTTTCTTTTCTTTGTAGTTTCAGAAAAGAAAACGCGGGCTTGTTCGTTCTTGATAGAAACTTCAACACCGATTTGTTTCCACTGTTCTTGTAAGTAAACTTGCACAAGTTCACGAACTTTGTTTCCAGCAGTTGTTTGGAAATTTAAAGACAAACGTTTTCCGTCTTTTACGCGGATGCCGTCTGGTCCTGGTTTCCAACCTGCTTCGTCCAATAACTTTTCAGCATCTCGACGAGAATATTTGTAGGTTTTAATTTTTGTAGGGTCATCAGTAAACCATGGATCTTTAGGAGATAAGAAGTGGATGGATACTGGTTGGCGGCCTTCGAATAAAGACTTAGTTAGGTCTTCACGATTGATCGCGTACACAAGTGCCTGACGAACTTTTAAATCTTTAAGCAAAGGATTGCTTAAATTTAAATCGATGTGTTCGTAAGTGATACTTGGAGTAAACGTTACGTTGTATGGAAGGCTTTCAGATTTAACTTTTTTGTCGAAAGCTAAAGCTTGATCCATCGTTAAACCTAAAGTTGAGATCATATCAATGGTTCCAGAGCGAAGGTTCGCTTCCAAAGTTCCAGTGTTAGGAATAACTTTAACAATCACACGTTCAATTTTAGGTTTTTCACCATAAAAGTGTGGATTTGGTTTGAACGCTACGTAGTTACCAAGTTGTACTTCGGATACAACGTACGGACCGTGGTAAAGTCCAGGGTTAGTTGGATTTTTAACGTAGTTAGAATTCTTTTCGTAACCTTCTTTTTGTCCACCGTTTTTAGCGAAAACTTCGGTTTCTAGGTGAGAAGGAAGCGGGTAGAACTGAGCTAACTGGTAATAATCCCAACGAGCTTTTTCATACGTGAAGTTACAAACCTTTGGAGTTTTCGGATCCCATTCGATTTTTTCCACAAGTGTGAAAGTTTCTTTTTCCGCGATTGAAACATTCGGAGACTCTGCAATTTTGCGTGATAACGCGAAATCAGCACAAGTTACCGGAGTTCCATCACCCCATTTAGCGGCTTCGATAATTTCCCAAGTCGCCGTCATTTTCTTTTTGCCACCAACGGTTACGAATTTGGCTTTACCATTTTCGATAGTTGGAATTTCTTTTGCCAACTGAGCAACCCACTTTGCATCGGCGTCAAGATTCACCAATGTGCGGTTAACCATTCTGTGCATGTACGTGGTCGCAACCATGTTCATGATCAGTGGGTTAAGGTTTTCAAACTCCTGAGAGATACCAATTTTTAATTCTTTATTGGTAAGTCCAGAGCTTCTTGCGCCTTCGGCATTACTGCCAGCAGACGTTCCGTCAGCGTTCTTCTTCGTGCAGGCGGTTAAGCTTAATGCCACCATCCCCATTACGATTAGTTTTTTCATTCGATTCTCCTTTTTCATTAATTTATTCATATAACCAACAGGCGACTTTTTGCTGTTCCGTCGTTCCAATTAATGCCGGCATTTTCGTTGGGCAGATATCCATCTTATGTGGACATCGCGGATGGAACGGACAGCCCGACGGAGGATTAAGCGGACTTGGAATTTCACCGGTTAAAACCCGTTTCATATCCCGGCGGCCCTCGCCGAAGCGGGGAATGGAAGCTAACAATGCTTGAGTGTAAGGATGCTTTGGATCGCGGAATAAAGTATCTCGTTCCGCTAGCTCTACAATTTTTCCTAAATACATAACTGCTACGCGGTCACAGAAGTGTTCGATCACGGAAAGATCATGGGAAATAAATATGTACGTCAAATTTAATTTTTGCTGCAAATCTTTTAATAAGTTCAAAATTTGCGCTTGGATGGAAACGTCCAGGGCACTGACGGGCTCGTCACAAATAATTAGATCAGGTTCTAAAGCAATCGCGCGCGCGATACTGATACGTTGTCTTTGTCCACCGGAGAATTCGTGGGGATAACGATTTACGTGAGATGGTTTAAGACCAACTAGTTTCAAAAGATTTTGAACTTTTGCTAATCGCTCGGTCGGCGTAAATAAATTATGGATTTCATACGGTTGTTCTAAAATTTGACCAACCGTCATTCTTGGATCAAGCGATGCGTAGGGATCCTGAAAAATCATCTGAACGTTACGGCGTTGTTCCCGTAATTGTTTTCCGCCCAGGTCTAAGAAATTTCCGCCGCGAAAGTTAATTGTTCCGGCAGTTGGTTCATATAAACGAATTAAAGTTCGACCTAACGTTGATTTCCCGCAACCGCTCTCGCCAACTAGGCCCAGGGTTTCACCTTTACGAACGGTGATATCAACGCCATCAACGGCCTTAACACTTCCCACTTCGCGCATGAAAAAACCTTTGCGAACCGGAAAATGTTTTTTTAAGTCTTTTGCTTCCATTAAAATTTCAGCCATCTTACACCACCGGATGAAAACAGTTAGCCGTGTGTCCTGGAGCAAACTCGACAACGGGAGGTTTAAGCATTCGACACTCTTCAGTTCCACGTGGGCAGCGGTTAAAAAACGGGCAACCCGGAGGAAGCTCGTGCGGAGCTGGAACGGTACCTTCGATAGTTTTCAATCTTTCCACGCGATTTCCAAAGCGGGGACGGGATTCAATCAATGCCACCGTGTATGGATGGTGCGGATTAGAAAAAATTTGGGTTGAATCGCCTTCTTCACATTTTTGGCCGCCGTACATAACCATCACGCGATCAGCGACTTCGGAAATAACACCAAGATCGTGAGTGATAAATTGAACGGCCATGTTAAATTGCACTTGAAGTTTTTGAATCAATTCTAAAATTTGCGCTTGGATCGTAACGTCTAAAGCCGTGGTTGGCTCGTCAGCGATCAACATTACCGGATTACAAGATAAGGCCATCGCGATCATTGCCCGTTGTCTCATGCCGCCAGATAGTTGGTGCGTGTAGTTTTGTGCCCGTTCCATCGGAGAGGGGATACCAACCAATTGCAACATTTCGATCGTGCGATTTCGTGCTTCCGCTTTTGAAACTTTGCGGTGGCGAATAATTTGTTCGTCGATTTGGTGCCCGATAGTTAATACCGGATTAAGAGCAGTCATTGGTTCTTGGAAAATCATGGCCATCTCACCACCACGAACATCTTCCATTTGATCTTCAGGTAATTTTAAAAGATCACGACCGTTAAGAATAACTTGGCCGCCCGTGATTTTTCCCGGGCCTTCGATCAAACGCATGACAGAAAAAGATGTAACGGATTTACCGCAACCGCTTTCGCCCACGATTCCCAAAGTTTTACCGCGTTGGATGGAATACGAAATATCGTTCACGGCCTTAAAGGGCCCTGATTTTAAGAAGAAGGTCGTTTCAAGATTACGAACTTCTAACGTTGCTTGAGTAGAATTTAGATTTCCTGGAGTGGACAACGTTGCCCCTTTCTTTCGCAGACCGACAAATCATTACAACACCGAGCTCCAAAATGCAAAAACATTGGTGAACTCATGTTCTATGAAACTTGCGCAATGCTTAAAAATATCGAGTATTTGTAAGGGTTTCGAGTAATCGCACGACAGCTTTCTCTATGCTGTGTCCAAGAAAACCTGAGAGTTTCTGAGTCAGTGCTTCTTTTTTATGGAAATCCAGGTGAATAACCCGAGCTTTTTTAGAGGCTTCCAACAGGTAGGCGTCACTGGTTTGTATTTTGTCCACTAAACCCATGGCAATGGCCTGCTCGCCGTACCAATGTTCGCCGGTTGCCACCTGTTCAATGTTGAGGGAGGGGCGAAGGCGGGAGACAAAGCTTTTAAATAAAAGGTGGGTTTCTGTAAGTTGTTCGTGCAGTTTTTCTTCTTTTGCCCGGTCGATTTCACCAAACATGGTGACGGTTCGTTTAAATTCGCCGGCCGTATATTCTTTTACTTCAACGTCATGCTTTTTTAGAACTTTATAAAAATTTGGAATTTGGGCAACGACCCCGATAGAGCCGATGATCGCGAAAGGTGCCGCTAATATTTGATTAGCCGTACAAGCCATTAAATAGCCGCCGCTGGCAGCGACCTTATCTACCGTGATTGTTAACTTAATTCCTGCATCCCGAATTCGTAGGAGTTGGGAGGCTGCGAATCCATACCCGTGAACCATTCCACCGGGGCTTTCAAGTCTGACAACAACTTCGTCTTCGGTACGGGCAATAGAGAGTAAAGAATTAATTTCTTCGGCCATTTCTTCAGTCTGTGACGCTCTGACATCACCTTTGAAATCCAAAACAAAAACGCGTTCCTTGGGATCTTTTTTTTCTTTCTCTTTTTCTTGTTTCTTTAATTTTTTAAGGTCTTTTTTATCTAAAATACTGAATTGGATAATGCGGCGGAAGTTATCCCAGCGCTTGTTTAAGATCTCAACTTCCAAGTCGGGTCGGTGCCCAGACTTGGTGGCCGCAATTCCGATAATCATGGCGATTCCGCCAATCACGAAAAGTACGATTAATGCTTTGAAAAAAAACAGGCCTAATTCATACAGAAATTCCACGTTAGCCCCCTCGAGAGTCCAAAAACGATACCGTTAAAACCGCCTTAGGTCGAGATTGAAATTCATGCTTCGTGAAGGCAGCGCGCAGGGTTTATACTGCGTGGTATGTGGTTAGCGCTGATTCTAAGTCTGACATTGCAATATTCCCATGCATTTCTCGAGGCCGATGCGGTTGAAACCGAGCGAGAGCGTTTGAATGGCTATGCTGAATTTAAAGAAGATCAACGAATCATAAATCGCGAACGGGAAAAGGGTGAAACGGCTTTTTTGGAAGAACAAGAAAAATGGGCCCGAACCCAAGAAAAAGCGAGAAAAGAGTTTGCGGCGGATCTAAGCCGTAAAGAAAAAGCCCGATCAATGGTTCCTTATCACGAATGGCGTGATGATAAAGTTGCAGAAATGCGTGATCGTGCTCAAAAGGAAGAAAAATTTCACGCGGATCGCAAAAAAAATCGAAGAGAATTCAAACGGCCTATCAGCGAGCCAAAAGAGTTAGAAATTTATGCGAATCGACCACGCTACGAATTTCGTAAGCGAGTTCTATACGGAGCTGCTCCGAGCTTTAAGGGAATGGGAACCGGATTTGGCGGCGGGGCTGCCGGCGGTTACCAAGCTCCAAGTTCCGGAGGCAATGCCGGGGCACCACCACCGATGGAAGATTTTGGCGATCCAAGTTTTACTCCACCACCAGTTATGCCAGATGTAGGAACGGATCCTGCGATGGATTTCCCGAATTCAGCGGAGATTCCGCCTCCGCCACCGCCGCCGTTTCCTGAAGGGGATTTTCCGCCGCCTCCGCCGCCGCCGCCAGGCTTCGAAGATGGAGATGTGTTTTAGTCCCGCCCGCTTTTTTCCGGAGGGGAAAATGTTTTCCCTTTTGGGGGCCGGGCATC
>JAZKJI010000170.1:0-9341 GCA_040384405.1 Bdellovibrionota bacterium | reverse complement strand
TTTTCTTTTTGGGAGCCGGGCATCGTGCCCTTCAGTCGCCCTTGGTACGACGTCGTGTCGGGCGCTGAGCTCCCAAAAAGAAAAATATTTTCCAAAATCTCCAATTGCGGGAGCACTCCTTTAATTTAATGTACTTATTCGCAAAACCTGAGCGCTCCAGAAACACTGCGCCATGATTATGAAACCCGAATTAGAAATGAATACAGAAACCACATCGGCTCTAAGATTTGAAATTTAAAAATTAACTTTAATAAAAAAGCGGAAGACCGTACGGAAAACGGGACGGAAACAGGTGCGCCGAACGGCCTCGGCTGCGACCAACCGACCTAAGCTCGCGCAATCATCCGAAGTCCAATTCCATTGATTACGGTGGCTCCGATGAGGTCAGTTTCCATCGCGAAAATCGACTCCACCGCTTTTTTCGTAAGTTCATTATCCCCAATGAAATATCGGAACAAATAAGGAATCTCTTCCCGCACTTCAACCTTACCAAATACGGTCTCGACTGCGGTGACCATTTCCCCGGCGGTATGAAGCGAGTGCGCACTTAAATGCTGCTTCTTCCACGCGGCCAATGCATCACTTAATGGAATCACCCATTCGGGTTTTTCCGCAGTTTGCGCTAGAGTATTGCGAAGTCCCTGATACCAATTTGCAGTAATTTTATCGACCAGATCAAAACCGAAATCTTCGATGATAACTATGCCGCCAGGATTTAATTTTTCTTTTGCAACTTTTAAACAGAAATCTAAATTTTGGATGTGATGGAGTGACCGGGTAAACAAGATGACGTCAAATCCGGTTTCAATTAAGCCTTCAATGTTTGTTTTGATTGCGTGAATCCCGGCCTTCTGTGATTCGCTGACGGCGATGTCGGACGTATCAATTCCAACAATATTGTGGCCCTTTTTTTTCAAAGCTGCTGCCAATTCACCTTTACCACATCCAACTTCAAGAATAGTCGACTTCGGCTTCACTAAACCCGAAATAAAATCCAATGTGAATTGTGTGCTGACTTCTGACTGTGGGTTCATCAGTGGGCTCCGTTAGAGCCACACTACTACGAATTTATACTATGTCTAGCTTGCGAGCCGGAACTCCGCCCCAAGTTTCACCATCAAGAATTTGCGTTTTTGGCAGAACAACCGAGTTTGGTAAAATGCGTGCATTTGCACCGATCGTAACTCCGCCCATTATAGTCGCTTTTAAACCAATCGTTGCGCCATCACCGATAGTAACTGGAGCAAGAATTAAATATCCAGCTTGTCCATAGTGCCCAACGATTGCCGCTGAACCGCCAATGGTTACTTTGTCGCCCATAGTAATTAATGAAGCATCGGAAATCCAAGTGGAATTAATATTTGTTCCTTTTCCGATCTTCATTCCCATCATTCTATAAAATAATAAATTAAATGGCGTCGGAGTAATGAATTCTAAAAATGTATAACGAACCGCATAGGTGATCCCGTTATGGAGATACCATCGTATTGCTTCTAGTGAATAATAAGGTCCTCGCCATGGTTTTAAGTAACCACGAATTATGAAATTCAGTGCAGGAATTAAAAATATTAGTGAAAACCCATAGGTAAAATAACCTGCGACAAAACCAACGCCCGATAAAAAGTAATACAAAGGTCCCGAGCTACTTTCAGCGAATGACTGAATAAAATTAAACATCCAAAAACCAGGAGCAGCCGCTGACCCCATGACCACGCAAGCAACACCATAGACAGGCAAGATTAAAGCTAGGTGACCTAAGTTCTTAAATCGACGCAAAAATGTTTCAGCAAAGCCAGATGCTCCGCTTTTAGTACTCGATTGGGGATCAGCAAATTCCCGTTCTTTTTTTGGTGGTTCAATTTTCACTGCATTGGACATAGGTATATTTTGACCCACTATGCCGAATTTTTAAAGTCCCCTGGTCGTAGGTCGATATTTCAAACCCAAAAAATCACCAGCACCACTAAAGTTGGCGGGAGAGCCGCTAAAAAAAGATTCAGGGGTTTAATTCCGTTATCTCCGAAGCTACCTTGCAGAATCGAATAACCTGCCGGATTGGGCGCATTCGCAATTACCGTTAGGCCCCCGCCTGCCACTGCGCCAGCCACCAATGCGTACTTAAAAGAATCGGATATATCTGGAATTTGTGATCCCAAAAAGGTTAACGCTGCATTATCTGTAACTGCGGTTAAAGCTGCAGCTCCTAAATATAAAGTTGTTTGATTAAGTCCTGCAATCAATGGTTCTAGCCACCATCGTTGGGGTGCTCCTAAAACGACGAGCCCTCCCAGGAAAAATCCTACGAGTAAACTTTCCTTCAATTTAAGTTCATCCTGATATTCTGCCGTAATTGCACAGACACCTAAAAAGAATAAAAACAGACCCATAAAAATTACCGGATGATGGGAAGTCGCTACGACTAGAGCTAAAAAGACTAAATGAATACCCACCAATAGTGGCGGCGTAACAACTTTAATTATATTTTCATCCACTGAATTCGAATTAGTCGCAATTCCCAATTCTCTTCTCAGATAAAAAGATGCTCCCACAGCATTAATAATTACCCCAAGCATGGCTCTCCAACCAAAATGCGTAAACATGAATGGCGTGTCCCACCCCCACTTGTTAGCCACCATTAGCACCGGAGGCGCGGCAAAATGTGTAAGTACTCCGCCCACCGAAATATTCACGAATAAAACCGCTAAAGTTAAATACATGAACTTTGCGGAACGATTTTTAAAAAAATTATCTCTTAAAATTAGCGCCGTAACGGTCATTGCTGCGGGTTCTGTTATGATACTTCCCAAAAGTGGACCTATGATCAGACAGGCGCAATAAAAACCCATTCCTTTCGGGAGCGGAATAATTTTTCCAAAATTTACGATGATCGTCTGCGCGAAATCTCGGACGGGCCTAGTTGCGGAAATTACCATCACCGCAAACACAAAAAGTGGTTCTTTAAAATCAAGGTTATCCGTGTAGTTGAAAGCGGTTTCACGTCCACTAATTACGATCACGGATAAAATAAATATCCCAGCCCATAATCCGAATACGACTTCAACTTCACCCAAAAAGTGAAAAAAGTTTTCTCCCATCGATCCCGGCTTATAGTTTGAGGCAATTTTTTTGAAAAAACCGCTCATAAAAGTATGGATGACTGCCAATGCAAAAAGTACGGTAGCAATATAATTTACTGATTGATCAAGTACCATATGGGCATTTTAGACGTATTCAACAGTGAAGTTCACCAAAAATGTAAGGTATATTCACCGACACCGTCAGACAACCACTTGGGTTTCGGTTAAAAATTTGCGATGATCTGAATGAACGGAGACCGACAAATGCAGCAGAAACGAATCTTTCTTAAAGACTACCAAGCCCCAACTCATCAAATACGGCACACAGAATTAACATTTGAATTAGGGGCCGAAACCACTGTGGTCACTGCCGTTTCTAAATTTTCAAAAATTATTGATGCACCATTATTTCTTAACGGAAAAGAATTGGAACTAGTCAGTATTAAATTAGATGGAAAAGATTTGATTCCCCCGGACTATGACCGTTCGGATGAAGGAATCACGATCCATCAGACTCCCACTGAATTTACTCTAGA
This sequence comes from Bdellovibrionota bacterium, assembly GCA_040384405.1. Classification (GTDB taxonomy): domain Bacteria; phylum Bdellovibrionota; class Bdellovibrionia; order Bdellovibrionales; family Bdellovibrionaceae; genus JAZKJI01. The sequence continues at coordinate 5,728 of JAZKJI010000170.1, read as the reverse complement.
AATTATTACGAAAATATATCCCTCTAAAAATACAGCATTAGAGGGACTTTATGTTTCTAAGGGAATATTATCCACCCAATGTGAAGCGCAAGGTTTTCGTCGCATTACCTATTTCCTGGATCGTCCCGATGTCTTAACAAAATTTCGCACTACCCTTCGTGGATCCAAAAAAGATTTCCCTGTTTTATTATGCAATGGTAACCGCATCAGCGGCAAAGATCTGTCTGATGGCCGCCACGAAGTTATCTGGGAAGATCCAAGTCTAAAGCCATGTTATCTCTTTGCACTTGTGGGCGGAGACCTGGGAGTGCTGCGGGATAACTTTACGACATCAAGCGGCCGACAAGTTAATTTAGAAATCTACTCTGTCCCTGGGACCCAAAAACAATGTCAGCATGCTATGGACTCTTTAAAGAAATCCATGTCTTGGGACGAAAACGTTTTTGGCCGGGAATATGACTTAAACGACTATATGATTGTTGCGATTGACGACTTCAATGCCGGAGCCATGGAAAACAAAGGACTTAACGTATTTAATTCCCGATTAGTATTTGCCGATGATCAAGTAGCAACGGATGAAGATTTTTTTGCGATTGAATCAGTCATTGCCCATGAATATTTCCATAATTGGACCGGAAACCGCATAACGCTTCGGGATTGGTTTCACTTATCACTAAAAGAAGGTCTCACGGTTTTTAGGGACCAAGAGTTTTCCGGTGACATGTCGGATCGGTCGGTTCAAAGGCTAAAGGATGTTGAAACTTTAAAGCTAAGACAGTTTGCCGAAGATGCCGGGCCAAATGCCCACCCTGTTCGTCCAGAATCATGCTTAAGCGTTGATAATTTTTTTACGGCAACGATTTACGAAAAAGGTGCAGAAGTTATTCGCATGCTGTCTGTTCTGTTAGGAAGGAAATCTTTTCTAAAGGGCATGGATCTTTATTTTTCCCGGCACGACGGGCAGGCCGTCACAATAGAAGATTTTGTGAAATGTTTCGAAGATACTTCAAAGCGGGATTTAGCCCAGTTTCGTGAATGGTATCGTCAAAAAGGAACCCCGGTTTTGGAAGTTAGCGAAAGCTATGATCCTTCGGATAAAACTTATTCGTTAAAGTTTGTTCAAGATCAAACTCCGGCTGTGTTGATTCCGGTCCAAATGGGATTCTTAAACGCAGATGGTTCGGCCCTTTACATCAACCATCCAGATATTCGGCCCAATAGTGACGGCGAACTGATTTTTGAGATGGATCAGAAAGAAAAAGTACTAATTTTTAATAACGTTTCCCAAAAACCAGTGCCATCCCTGCTTCGCCAATTTTCAGCGCCTGTTCACTTGAAATTTTCACGGGACGCGAATGATCATTTACTAATTGCTGCGTTTGATTCTGACGGATTTAATCGCCGTGCCGCTTTTACCGATTTAGTCCGACAAAGTGTATTGGGCGCACCGTTTGATAATGTCGAGAAAGCATTTGGATCGTTACTAAATGATAAAAAGATTTCCGCTTTACTTAAAGCAACGATATTAAAACCCACTCATTTTGATGAAATCATTCAAACGGAATCAACCGTCAACGTTAAAGAACTTTCAAACCGTTACCGCGACTTGTTTCAAAAACTTGCCTCTACTTACAGATCTCAATTAATCGAAATTTATACTCGTTCTTTAGGGCTAAATCAAAAAGGGTACTCAACCGAGCTACTGGGCGAGCGCTTACTAAAGAATCGTGCACTTGATTATTTATCATTTGATAAAAATATCCCGGAAGAAATTATTTCTCAGGCTCAAACACAGTTGGCTTCCGCCAAAGGCCTTTCAGATGTGATGTCCGCATTACACTTTCTACTGCGCCAGGGTAAGGGTACCCGAGAACTCCAAAATAATCTTTTAAAGAATTACTCTGGATTCCCATTAGTACTTCAAAAAATTTATGCGGCATTTTCATCACAACAAAATGATGACGCTTTTGTCTGCACTCGAGAAATAATGGAACGTCCGGAGTTTGATTCAAAAAATCCGAACAATATTTATGCGACCCTCAGAACTTTCGGTTTAAATACATCCATATTCCACCAGGGAAAACCCGATATTTATGGTTTTTACATGGATTGGGTACATAGAATCGATGGGTATAATCCACAAGTATCTGCGCGATTAATGGGTGCCTTTAATCTGGTCGGCAAACTACCGGCAGAAAATAAGCTTCTGATTAAGGACTCTTTACATAAATTATTGGTCAAAGAACCTTCAGCAAATTTACGCGAACTTGCTGAAAGTGTTTATCAGACGTTGTAATTATTTACGAAGTTTTAAACGAATTGAAAATGCCTGCCAGTCCGGAAGGAAAAACTTTTTTCGGGCTGATCTGATGTGCATTAATACCAAGAATGCATGAATAAAGGAAAAGGCAGCCAAAGTGCCAAGTGCCAAACCCAAATATCCGTTAAAGCCGGTCCAGTAGCGCGCAAACGCAGCTCCGACAATCGCGCCACAAATAAAGAAATAAACAAAAGCAGTTAGAAACACTTCGCCATTTGGCAAAAATATTAACGGACGGTCTGCGCCCAATACCCGAATATTAATCTGATCCGTCCAAGTATATACTTGCGAAGGTGAGAGATTGTTTTCTGCACACCAAGATCTAAGTTCTGTAAAAACTTGGCGGGATGCAACGGGCTCTTTAGAAATTTCCTGATCTTCAATAAAGTCCAAGCCCATATCAACAATGACATGTTCCAGTTTAAGGGATCTTTTTGGCCGGTCTAACTGTGAGATCGGCTTAATTTCAAATGATTCACTCGTCTCTATGTCCACGTTTCAATTCTAACCTTTGAAAAGTCGGGTTCCTAGTAACAACTGGGCCTCTGGTCCAAAGTAGGTCTTATGGCTGACAAAAACCAAGGTTGGCCTGAATATATTTACTTTGTTCCGCGACAAAATCTTTATCCAATACGAAGTCTTGTTGCGCGCAGTTGTTGTTAGTCATTTCGCGCTTAATTCCCTGAACTTCAGCTTCCGTCATCGCAAGATTCCAAATTAACTTGATTGCTAACCAATTATGCAAAAACTCGCAGCGATAATTTGCATTTGGTGGCATATATCCCGCCGGGGTTTTATCAGATTTTAATTGGTTCTCGGTACCCTTTACCGCCAGCAAATGTACTTTGTTTCCCATAAAATTTGAATACAGACATCTTCGTGACGGAGTCCAGGTCGATGCTCCCGTTTGGTAAGCATCGTGAAGTGCGACGACATGATCAATTTGTATATCATTGGCCGAATAAAAAGTTTGTGCTGAGTACGGATCGTACCATTTACCCGTCGTAACTACGCAATTATTAGTCGCAGAATTTACGACCGGAACTTCTGAACCGGCAGCCAAAATTCTTCCGCGGGTATCATAGCAAGTTCCACTTGCGGGATCTTTTTTCCATTTTCCGAAATGAATTTCACGCTTATATTTTTCAATCGGGGCAGGCATATTTGAATTTACGAAAACCCATTTTAATAAATCCAACCCCTCGGAAGGTTCAGAAAGCTCTTTTAAAATATTCATCGGATCTTGAAACTTTGCGGGATTGGCGGGTAGGCTATTTGCCATTTTGTAGTAACCGGCAAAACTGGTTGAAGAGCACAGAATAAACATCAGAGCGGCAGCGAAGAAAAATCCTTTTTTCATTACGTCCCCTGGTTAACTAATTGTGAACAAAGGATTAGTCATTAATCACCCTGTTCTTAAGCCTAGCTCACCAGTCTTTGGTCCTTAAAACAAGCCGTGAAGTTTGGTTTTACTGTTAAGATGCGCCACTTCCTGGACCAAGGCCTTGCGAATCTGTAGTATTTTCATCGGAATCTAGAAGTTGCCCCCAATGTGGGCGAATCTCGCTGGGGAAAGTAGTAACTCGGGCAAATCAATTGCCATGCTTCCCCCTATGCATTACGACCATACCGTGCAAGAAATCCTCAAGGCAGAAGCCCTCTCTTTTAGTATTCAAAATAGAGTTATTTTTAGCGATGTTTCCTTCACGCTCTGTAAGGGCCAGAGCCTGGTTTTGCGTGGTCCCAATGGCGCCGGGAAAAGCACAATTCTTAAGGGTCTTTTAGGCCATCGACTACTGCAAGGCCGGTATACATGGTCACTTCCCTCTGAAGAAGTTGGCTACCTTCCGCAATTAGAATTAGGCGACAGTTTATCTTGGATGAATGTCCAAGACTTTGTAGAGTCCGGTGTTGAGTGGGCAGCTTGGCGAGGGCCTTTCCCACCAAAGCCAGTTCGCGATGAAACCATGAATGTCTTATCGACTTGGGATTTATCAAATTTACGGAACAGAAATTTAAACGAACTTTCAAAGGGACAACTACAAAAAGCTGCCTGGGCCAGGACTTTTCGTTCAACGAAGAAAATTTATTTATTGGATGAACCGCTAACGTTCATGGATCGTGAATTGCGCGCAAAATGTTTAGCCTATCTGGAAAACTTGAAAAAAAATGGAGTTAGTTTTGTTTCTGTTTTCCACGACACCGATATTCCTGCATCTTTAGAAGACATCACGGTGAAATTATAATGGCTGAATTTAATTTGGAGTCTTACTTAATTTTTTGGCCAGGTGTTGTCGCCCTAATAAGCTTAAGTGCCGCCAGTGCCCTACTGGGAATATTTTTATCACTTCGTAAGATGAGCCTGGCCGGCGATGCAATCAGCCACTCTTTACTTCCAGGAATTGCAATTGCTTATGCATTCAAGGGACTAGAAACCGGATGGCTCAGCGTTGGCGCGTTCATTAGTGGTTCCTTGGCTATTACCATACTGGTATTTTTAAATCGCGGTCGCAAGCACGCTTCAGATGCCCACATGGCACTTTTATATTTAACTTTTCTTTCGACGGGAATTTTGATTTTAACCGCCCACCCTTCACGCGTTGATATCTTAGACCTGCTGTTCGGAAATCTTTTGGCCCTTGATAGCCATTCTTTACTTTGGATTTTACCATTTTGCGCACTTTTAATTCTTGCCACAATTATTAAATCCCGATCTCTGTGGTTAACGGCCACCGATCCCGAGTGGGCCCAATACTTGCGAAAGTCTTTAACGAAAAATGAATTTTGGTTTTTATTTTCTTTGAATCTTTGTTTGGTTTTGGCTTTTCAAGTGGCCGGGACCTTACTTTCGTTAGGACTGCTGCTATTTCCAGTAATGACAATTCGCCAATGGTCATCCCACCTTTCCACATTGTTTATCGGCAGCGTTCTGTTCGGAATTGCGAATTCAATCATCGGTTTATTTTTATGTTTTTACTTAAATACTCCGGCGGGCCCCAGTGTCGTGTTGGCTTCGGCGATAATGTATTTTATGAATCTTCAAATTTCACGCAGGTTTGCTAAATGAGAAATGCAGCTCTTGGGATGATTTTCTTTTCTATTAATGCGTTTGCCGCACAACCGGTAATTGTCGCTTCGAACAGCATTTTGGCAAGTATGGCTCAAGATTTACTGGGCGATTTGGCAGAGGTGAAATCATTAACTAGGGTTGATGTCGATCCCCATATGTTCGAACTAAAACCACGCGACTTTTTAGCTTTAGAGAAATCCGATTTAATTTTTATTAATGGCGAAGGCATGGAATCTTGGGAGTCCCAAGCTCTGAAGAAAAAAAAATGGCAAAACAAATTAGTTCGTGCGACCGAAGGACTTCCACTTTTAGAAATCAAAGCACACGGCACTGACACT
>JAZKJI010000169.1:0-8148 GCA_040384405.1 Bdellovibrionota bacterium | reverse complement strand
TTACCATTATATGTAACCCAATCAGCAATTTGGTACTTACTGGCTGACGACTCAATTTTTAAATTTTTCTCCAACTCCGCAAATGAGCTATTTTTTGTCGATAGATCGTAGGTCTTAAGCTTTCCATATTTGAAAATTACGTTTCCATATAGGCTAAGAAAAATAACCAATATGATAGCAACTGATGCCCTGATGAAAATCTGCCTATTGTCCCTCTGGAAAAAATTCTGTTTGAGCTTAACCATCACAAATAGGGCTATTGCGAGGCTGATTATTGCTGGCAAAAGAATAAACTGATTGGGATTTAATTGTGTAAAAAAATAAAATGTGCAAACCACCGACGCTATCAAACTCCCAAAATAAGTAAATCCAATCGCAATACCTACCCTATTGGAAAACGAATTTTGAAAGAAATGATAAACTAAGACAAGCTCTCTCCCCTGAGTGTAGCCAACTAAGAAAAATAAAAACATTCCTATAAACGCAGTAATTGCCAAAGGATATGCGGGATTAACAACATTTAAATAGGCCATGCTTAATAAAGAAAAAATCACCAATTCCAATTCATTTGTAACGACCAGGCTTTTCAGATTTGATTTTGAATCTCTTAGTTTGTTTGCACAGGAATAACAACCCACCGCAATGCCAAAAAATATTACGGCATTCACAAAGGCGTAGGCGATCAAATCTTGTTGCAAATGCAAATATACGCCCTTTGCAAAGAGGGCCTGGTAGCAGAATCCACAAAAAGAAATAGCTAAAAATAGAATCACGAAGTAATCCATTTCCCAGCTAGCTCTTCAAGGCTTCCGCTTACAGTTATGAAGACTAGTAACCCAACACCAAACAGTGCGATTAAGCCGACGATTATTTTTTTGGGGATTATTTGATCCTTAAAATAGTACAAAATTTCCGCGGCAACAATCAAATTGATAGCGCATGCAATAATAGAGGCAGGAAATACTCCAAAAAGCCTAAGCAAAAATAATGGAAATAATAATGTGGCTAAAGACATGCCTGCATAGTCAAAAGACATTAAATTCGCGAAAGAAAAACTAGAATCGGAATCCAATCTGGTAAGTTCCGAAATTAATGGGAATTCCATTCCTCCAACAAACCCCAATACGAATATGGATAAGGCCGCAATGATACCAGATATTGGCAATGGAAATTGAGTTCCGGCATACAGTATTATCCATGGTCCGAAAATTCCTAATACAGCCGCCGACATCTGCTGATAAATAAGTGCATGTTGTAAATAGTTTTTCCTAATTGGAATCAATGACCCTAAACCTAATGCTAAAATAAAAATGCCCACGGCCAACATGTATTTCGCCAAAAATCCACCCCATACAACACCTATTATATGAGCTTGGCATAAGCCATTCACCAGGCCTGCAAATGCAGCCATAAACATCCAACGATTGAAAATGTTATTTTTCTTGCTGGATAAATTGAATTTAGTTTGCAAGGGAAGTTTCGGGAACTCGAAGAAAGACATAGGTTTGTTGTATTTCCTCTTCGGGAAGGCAAGCTTGACCGATCTTAATACAAAATTTAATCGTTACACAAAAACGGTCCGTCTGAAGTAAGGAACAATTATTGTTTGCATATCGCATTATGAATGCGGGATCAGACGGATCGTAATCGGCCGCAGCCACCGTCATCGTTCCAACACTCGCGACAGGTACATTAGCAACAGGGCCTGGGTCACTCGCATCATTATCAGAGGACTGAGCGAAAGCTTTTTTCGCGGTCGTCAGAAATTTAATGAACGGATGTTTATCCCCAGCTTGCGGCAACTGCGGTTCATAATCTGGAGGATAATCATATAACGTAACCAGATCGCCCGGCATATTAATACAAATTGAGGCTCCGGCTATTAACCCCAATGCTGCTGACCTCTGAACACAAATTTGCGGACCTAAACCACCACCAGTAGGAATAAAAAATTGGATTGGAATATTGGTCGTTACACCCACTCCGACAGAGGGATATACAGTAAAGGGTAGTTTATATGCTGGCGATGACGATGATACCAGGTATCCACCCGCAACTGTATCGGCAAACTTTGCTAAATTACTTTCAGCAATCGGAGATCCCATTTCATAGGAATCACGTAAAGATCTGGCAAAAAGATCTACTGCCATTTCGGCATCGTAAATCGCCAAATATTTAATTTTTGCTGTATTCATATATTGGGACTTAGAAATGTAAACCCAGATTCCAACTGCGGCAATAATTCCTGTTATAAACACTAAGCTGACTGCAAAAGCTCCATTTTGATTTCTAAATTGGCTGGAGTTTTTCATCGGGACAATCCTCCAAGTGGTATTCTAGATTTTAAAAAATAGATTCCGTCCTCACGCCGGCTAAAATAAGGCGCGGGCGGGGTATCTACATCTGCCGGCGGAACCAAAACATTTGTGGCTAGGCCTCTGCGAGTCTTTGATCGGCCCAAAACATTATTCCTGATTCCCACTGTGAATATTTTTTCAGTGTCTTTGTATGGCGTATCTGTAGCGCATGCTGGTAAACCCATAAAGGCAGGCGGGCACCATCTATAAACAGTGTTGAAGGTAGTGCCGAAATAGTTGCGCTGTACAATTCTAATCGTTGCGGACATAGCCATGAACCTGCCTGACAAGTCAGCGTCCATTGCATAACCTACGGGTTCGAACTGCGTAGAAAATACTTCCATAATTTCAAAATCGACAATATAAGGAATTTTTTCCGCTGAATCTTTTGGCGTAATAACTCCTGCAACCGGTGTCGCTTGAACATCGATATAAAGAACTCCGTATTTATCCAACGTCGGTCGTTGAAAGAAAATTGCTGAAATTGGGAACCGAATTAATCGATCTGCGGGAGTTTCCGCCGGAAGCGCATTCAAAGCTGTAACACCATCACTAGCTTTATTTTCCCGGATGAACGCGCTGATGACATCAATTGCCCCAGGTCCAAGTGTAGGGGCCCAAGCAGCTAAATTATAGGTCGCGATTTGGCCGCGATTATTAAGCAGTGCATTTCCATTAATAGGGCCAGCGACGTGAATCAAATTAACTGCCATTGAAAGATTTCTTTTAATGGAAGAAACCCCTTGCATCACATTTTCTTCAGACTGGATCTTCTTCATCAACGCTACTTGCGTATTACTAATCTCTTCCACAATTTGCATATTCATCAGGACGATAACGGACAGAATGGCAACTGCTACCATTAGCTCAACTAATGAAAAACCCGCATTGTTGTTTCTTCTTCCCATACCTCTATTTCACACTATTTGAGGGCGTATGTTCAAAAGTAATCAGCAATGACGCATCAGCAGCAATAGGTAATAGCATTTTCTCTTTTTGATACTATTCGTGGCGAAAATAGGACTACTGGTTTGAAAGAGCTAAAATTTCGGCTAAACCACGCTTCACTACCGCATCGGTCAGCATCGGAAAATTTCTTCGCGAGCGAACTTGTTGGGCGGCATCGCCGGTGATTTTTTCGTAATGAAATTTGTTTTTTGGATCATCTAAACCTAACTGGACGAAAGTATTAGATGGATCATTAGGGTTATAAAAACCCGTAAAGAAATCAAACCTATCGACACCTTTAGGACCACTATCGCGTACGATCAAAAAGCCATCGTGAACTTCACCCGTTGGTAGGACTTTGCCTTCTAACTCTTTAATGAAAATAACTTCACCCAATGGATGGATATTTAAATCCGCTGCGACTGAAAAAAATGGATCAACGCATGTGTTTTTTGGACCTAAACCATACACACATGGTAGCTCTTTTCTTTCTTGAAATCTCCACACTCCGGAAACTTTTTTATGAACTCCGTAATGGCGCATTTTATTTCCAGAAACAACCGAGCAACTTCCTTGCAGTCCACACGCAGCGACTTGTTCTTTCGTAATTTTAACAAGTACTACGCCGTTAATATCTTTTAAAAAATCAGGGCCGGAATTGCGGCCTGGTTTGCTGGTGTAATAAACTGGGTGATAGTAAATTGTGGGTGTTGCATTTCCGTTGGACAGCGCCTGAATATCTTTAATCGAAGTGGATTTTCCATCGCGGATCGGGTCTCCGTTTTGACAACCACTCACCAGCAAACTAAGGATCAAAAAACCCGAAAGAGTCTTTGAAAAATCAAGGAGTCTGGAAATAGTCATCAACATCATAAATACCTCGAATTTAAGGTATTCACCTTTTGTGCCTAAAACCTTGATCGACAGAGAGGAAATCGACCTCGAGCCACCCCTAAAATCGAGATAAATTACCGCATTTGAACAATTCCAATAAAGACCGCCTAAAGATTAATGGACGAACAATTTACGGCACTCTGCTGACAACCACGACATGTACTTTCTAGTGTGCAAAATACTGACAGTGGGTGGTCGACCCTCCTAACCTGTAGAGTGCGTAAGTGATGAAATTTACTTCGCTGATTTTGTTTTTCCTGATGCTTTCGACCCTGTCCTGTACACAGCCGTACAGGGTTCGCGATGATATCAGCAAAACAGTTACGGCCAACAAAACTGCCAAAGGACACCTGGCTTGGGAAGGTTCGCTCAGTCATCCCAGCCGAGTATTTTCAAACTGGTTATTGACCGGAACTCCAAGTCCTGAAGTTTGTGAAGCTTTAAAAGAAAGATCAAATGCTGAGCTAACTATTTTCGAATCTGAAATTAAAAACGATACTTTTAATCCGGTTGTCGGCGAATGCAAAGTTGAGCTGGTTGAAAAAATCGATACGTATTGGGAAACTCACCAGAAAATTGCTGACAGTATCGTAATGGATTTCCAATTTCCAGAAGACGTTCAATTGCGTGACACATCCGGCGGTTACTACGCCTGGAAAGGTGATGTCCAAAATAAAGAAGTCGTACTGACATTCGACGATGGACCCAGTGGCGACTACACGGAAAAAATATTAGAAATTTTGCGAAAAGCCAGCGCTAAGGCCATGTTCTTTCACATGGGTAGAAACGTGTACACCCGCCCCGATATCGTAAAAAAAGTTGCAGCCGAAGGTCACTCCATCGGAAGCCACACAATGACCCACCAATGCTTGGCCCAAACAGAATTGTGTGGACAAAAAAACGCCGAAGTCAAAGTTGGCGGCCGAGTACTTACTCCTGCCGAAAGCTTACAAGAAATCATGGGTGGGCATAAAGCATTGCTGGATGTTCTGGGCTGGGCAGATCCGTTTTTTCGATTTCCCTATGGATACTCGACACCAGAATTAAAAAAGTTTTTAACTTTCAATTCAATTGCTGAATTTAATTGGTCCATTGATTCCAATGACTGGAAAGAACAACATCCCCAAGACTTGGTGGATGGAACGATGGCCCAAGTTAATTCAGCAGGCCGCGGAATTATTTTACTTCACGATGTTCAACATCGCACAGCCGTTGCTTTGCCATTATTGTTACGCACTTTATATGAACAAGGTTACTCAATCGTATTGCTAAAACCAAAAGACGAAACGATTAGAACAAAGCCGTTGTTGTTACCACCAGAGCCGCCGCCTCCACCACCTGAACCAACTCCTGCGCCAGCTCCGGAACCGAGCCCCGCGCCAGAGCCGAATCCAAATCCAGAACCGGTACCTACTCCAGAGGTACCGCCAGTTCCAAATCCAGAACCAACAACAAATCCAGAACCAGTTCCGGAGCCAAAACCGGAACCGGCCCCGCAACCTACACCTGAAACACCGATTCCTTCTCCGGAACCTTCCAATCCTGCGCCAGTGCCCCCACCTCCGACCAATGGGAATAATCCTCCGCCCCCACCGCCGAAAATAATTCGCAAATAATATTATTTCTTAAACGATGCGGCCGTTTTTCATTAACGTTAGACGGTCAGCCAATACCCGTGCGTCTTCTGGATCATGACTGACCATTAGACTTGGAATGTCTGTTTTATCTTTGATCTTTTTTAAAATTTCGCGACCTTCGTTTTTAATTTCCGTATCCAAACTTGAAAATGGTTCATCCAGAAATAAAATCCGGGGATCAGAAAGCAGCGCTCGCAAAAATGCGACCCTTTGCTTCTCGCCGCCGGATAGTTCAGAAACTTTCCTGTTTAAAAATTCTTCCATCTTTAATACTGATGACCATTCACTTAACTGAGCGGCCGTAACTTTAGGATCAACTTTTCGGGCATTGGCCACGAAATTTATATTTTCAAGTCCGGTCATATGAGGAAACAATCCCAAACTTTGAAACACGATTCCAATTCTTCGTTCAGCCGATGGCAATCTGGCCAAATCAGTTCCTTTAAAAACCCATTCATAGTTTTGGGCCGTCGTCAGACCCAAAAGGATTCGCAGAAAGGTGGATTTTCCGCATCCCGAAGGTCCCTGAATAAGATGTAAGCCTTTATCCAATAACTCTAACTCGGGAATCACCAAACTAAAGTTACCTTGCTGGAAATTTAAATTTTTAACCAATGACATTCTTAACCCCGTCCCGGCTTAATTTTTCCAAACCAATACTTACCATATTTAAAAGAAGATAATTTAAAATTCCAAAAACCAAAATTCCAAAACATAACCAACCAGCAAGTTCCAAACGGTAACTACCCAGTAAAGACCCCGCCATCAAACCAAAAAACCAGTCGGACGAAGAAAGTATACGTGATATCGAAAAGTCCCCCAGACACCAAATTGATGCAACCGACGCCGCTAATACTAACTGAGGACGAATTTGGGGAAACGTAATGTACCGAAAGATTTGCCAATCAGACGCCGAAAAAACTTGAGCTACATTAATTTGATCTTGCAGCTCGTGCAGTTTAGGCAAAATAAAAGTTTTTAACAGCAGAGGTAAAAACAACAAAAAGAATCCGAAGTAAACAATCCAAATACCCAGGCCAGTGACCCTTAATCCTAAAATCAGTAACCCGAAAGCCAGTAATGCACTTCCCGGCGGGTTATAAAGACCAATGAACTTCATAAATAACCCCGGCCTTAAAAAACAAATCAAAGAAGTGAGAAGAAAAAACAAAATTCCCGAAACCAAAGTTAAAACAACAGATCCCCAAAAAACCTCTGCAAAATTTCCAGTTAATAAAATTCCTAAATTTCCCACACTTCCCAAGAAACTAGCGAAAAAAGAAAAAATAAATAATCCGTAAACGATCACCAAAAATACGGCGCCAACTTTTTTTCCTAGCCACTCCATTGGCCTATTTACTTCCGACAGCTGCAAGTCCTGCGGTTTTAAGACGGCAAATAGAACTGCTGCTTGAATCAAAATTTGGATAAAGCTCAAGATGACGGCCCCGCTCCAGTCCTGACCCAGCCGCATTTTCTCGAAAATTAAAACTTCGATAGTTGTTCCCGAGTTTCCGCCCACAACTAAAGGAATTGTGAAGCTAGCAAAAAACAGGGGGAAAAACGCCATAACCAGAGTGCGGACAAAACTTCCGATCCTGGGTAAAATTCCAAACCACACATAACTTAACCAAGATATCCCGTAAACCTGAACGGCATCGCCTTCGCTAGAAAACTGATCTCTCAAAAATCGTTCAAATAAAATTGAGGCCATTCCAATATTCATCCAAGCATGTAAAATTGCGATGCCCGCAACTCCCCGGGGAAACACCGGGAAAATTTGAAAACCTGCTAAAATAATGAATATGGGAGGAAGAAAATAGGGAATCACTAAGCTCAGGCGAAAAAACGATCCCCGTTTACCTAGTGGAACCGATAACAATCCAAAACCGCCGATTAAAGCTCCGAAGAAAACTAAGCCTAAGGACAAAAATGATTGCGAAAAGGTATTACGTAAAGCCCACGTAATTTCCGCACCAGAAATATTGGAAGGCGATCCCAAAAAGTAAAATAGTAAACCGATGGGAAGTAAAAATACTGAAATACCGATAAAAGAAACTAATTTTGACGACGTATTTGCGCCCATTGATTTAAATTCTCTTCAACAGTTTGACTGGCTGGTATTTGAAAGGGCTGCAGATGATCGATCTTAAGAACACGCTCGAACGGAGTTTGAGCCATTACTTTTTTAATTACCGGAAACATATAATTTTTTTCCATTAAGATCTTTTGACCTTCTTCAGAAAGCATTAAATTAACCAATTCTTCCGCAGCTGCACACTGTTTACAGTATTCTGGTATTCCTAAAAATT
>JAZKJI010000168.1:0-1835 GCA_040384405.1 Bdellovibrionota bacterium | reverse complement strand
TTGGAAGTTGGATCAAATTCGCCTTCGGTAGTTAAAGTACCGGTGCTCATAGAATCATACCAGTTGGTTACATATTTTTGCTTTACGTTGTCATAACCAATCATTCCAATTCCTTGAAACGGCTGACCCATGGCAGACCCCTTAAATTCCTGTTGAAGCCAACGACCGCCCAAAATCATTTTTAAATTCGCACTTCCCTTTGAAGTCTCGGGTTTTCCATCGGGACTATGCCACATTTGGGACACAGTTTTCCAGTTTCCCGCAATGCCGGCCAAAACTTTATGGGGCTCTCCAGGCTTGGAAGCAGCTTCGTACTTTTTCATCATTTCTTGCATTTTGGGATCCATTTGCGCCGACTTATCGGCGGCTTTTTCAGCCCCAATTGCGTTTAATCCTGCGATCAAAATCAGGCTTGGAATTAATTTAAAAACTTTCATATTTTCCTCCGTGAATAGTTGTGTGGGAAAATCATTATTTCACTCTCAAAAAAAGGCAAGGCATTAGCGTCTGAGGTCTTAATACCTTGCGGAAAAATGGATGATCCGATACATCATTAGGATGCCCGCGAACCTTAATCCTCGCTTAAAAGTTGTAGTTATAGACGACAAGCCAGAAAACCTACTGGCATTTGGCGCGGCGCTAAAGTCATTGGATTGCGACCTACAGAAATTCTCATCGGGTAAAGAAGCCCTTGTTTATCTAAAATCAAATGAAGTAGCACTCGTATTGCTTGACGTGCAAATGCCTGAAATGGACGGTTTCGAAGTAGCACAAAGAATTCGCGCCGAACATGGCAATGCGGCCCCACCGATTATTTTTATTACGGCACTCTCCCCTTCACCGGATTTTATAAACAAAGCTTACGATTGTGGTGCCGCGGACTTTATCACTAAACCAGTGGATTCCAGAATTCTGACGGCCAAGGTAAAAGTGTTTTTAGATCTTTTTGTGACCAGAACAAAACTCGCAGAAACAATTTTGCATGCCGGTGAACAGAAGTTTCGCTCGCTTTCTGAATCAGTTCCAGCAATTGTTTTTATCACGGATACTCGCGCAAATACTATGTACCTCAATAAATATTGGTACGAGTATACCGGTAATACGCCAGGGGATTTAAGCCTTGATGCTTGGATTAAAGCCATTCACCCCGATGATTTGCAAAAGGTTAATGAAACTTGGTCGGCTGCTGAAAAATCTAAAACTAAATGGGTGTGTGAATACCGCTTACGACGCCATGACGGAGTTTACCACTGGCATTTAGGGACCTCGATTCCAGAAAAAGAAATCGGAAATGATTTTTATTGGGTTGGAACGGTGACGGATATCAACGACCAAAAGAAAATTCAAACCGAAGTCGCTGAAAGTGTAAAAGTTTTGGATCAAATGTTTTCTGAATCCCATTCGTTCATGGCGATTCTAAGTTATCCGGAATTACGATTTCTAAAAAGTAATGCCAAACATAAGCTACTCTTACGTAAAAATAATTTCATTGGTAAAACATTATTAGAAGTTGAGCCGGAACTAGAATCGCAAGGTATCGTCGAGTTATTAAACGAAGTTGCCAGCACCGGAAATCCCTTTGTGGGAACGGAAGTCCCTATTTATTATGCGGCCACGAATAGTGAACCTGAAAAAACAAGTTATCTGGATTTCACTTACAGGCCGCTGGAAGGTGCGGACGGGAAAGTCTATGCAATCCTTGCGCAAGGTTATGATGTTACCGAAATTTTAGCAGCTTCAACACTAGATATGGCTTGGCATAGTGTAGAAAAAGAATCCGATTTCAAGCCAACATTAGTTTTTGAAAAAGAAGCGCTGGAAAAATACGGATTGTT
>JAZKJI010000167.1:1695-3106 GCA_040384405.1 Bdellovibrionota bacterium | reverse complement strand
AGCTAGAAAATCAATTACCTCTGGATTTTCGACAAGCCAATTATTAACATTTTTAATTCCTTGATATTTATCATCAAGAGGGAATCCCGCAGCTTTAATTTCGGCGGCAAGTCCGGGTTCAATATGATACCATGCCCCAGCCCTGATAAGATAATTCCACATCTGGAGAATATCTAGAATTTCCTTTTCGCGCCAAATTGAATTTCCGTCACTTCGGCCATAACAAATAGGATAACGGATTTCCCGAAGATAGCTTTCATTATCCGCTTTTACGATTTTACATTTCGCGTAATGCCCTAATGTTTCTCCGTTCTTTTCGCCCCCTTCACGAATAATATCATCTTGGAAACGTGGTAGGAAGTCTAATACCCAGCCAGCGGCGTGCTCGATTGCGTGACCTCCGTTGGATGAACCTTGACGGGTGGCTGTCGGCCCGTAAGTATTGATTTTAATACTATCTCGCACCTGAGAAATTAGAAGCGCAATATGGCCCCTTTTTGTAAGAGCAATAGAGACTTTTTTCAAAAAGACCGACGTTAGTAATGGTCCTGAGGCTACGGTGGCAGCTTCTTCAAATGGCTTTTTAAGGTCATCCCGTTTCGCCATCATGTCAAGACTGTCAAGAATAAAGAAATATTTGCATTTTTCTTTGTTGGAAACAATCAAATCTCTAACAACATCAAAAACGAACTCAAAAGTATTGCTATCTACAATTAAGCAAGTGCCGTTTTCCCATTCCTCCTCATCTCGAACAAATTTAATCCCCGAGCGTTTTTGCATATTGGGAGTCAACTTAGACTCCGCGTCAAAGAAAACTCCACGAAACTTTCCTTTTTTAGACAGTGATAGGAAGTTTTTCATATAATCCAGCGCCGCGCTTGACTTACCGCCCGAAGGGGTTCCAATAAAACGATGCGCGCCTGGATTAATTCCCCCGTCCATTTGAGAATTCATACATAGCGAAGATGACGGAACCTTATAATAAATCGTATCTTCGAAATTATAATGGTCTTCTTTTTTTGCCTTTAAGAGATTACTGACTACTCTAATTGATTCGTCAACTTCTTCACCTTCTTTTTCTTTTTTTGCCATGTTTCGATTAAAATCTCAGCGTTTAATTTGTTTTACGTGCCTGATAGTAAACGCAGCTATCACACACCGTTTCTTTTAACTCATCAACTCCGTCCCCAAATGCTTTCCAATGCTTCCAACACTGAAAACTATATTTAGGAGGGGGTGCTCCACAACAAGCTGTAAAAGCCATAGGGGGACACTCATGTAAAGTGCGCCATTTACACCTGTCGAAATTGCGTTCAGGCGGCGTTTCTGGATTACTCACTTACGAGAGAGGTCAGCATTTTGACTTTGCTTTCTTTTGCATTTACGTCGAAGAAAAATACCTTTTGTTCAG
>JAZKJI010000167.1:0-1665 GCA_040384405.1 Bdellovibrionota bacterium | reverse complement strand
TTTCTCGATTTTGCAGCAATAAGCTTTAACTTTGCCGCGTTCGCGGAAAGTAAGGGAAGTGAATCGTCCGTTGTGGTTTTGTAGTTTGTTTTTCATAGTGAGGAAAAGTTTAGTTATTAGCAACTTTGAGAAATAATTGGAAAATTTGATTCGTCTAATTTTACGGTAAAGTCTGGGGCAACCGGCTGTGCGAAATCACCATAATTTGTATGCTTGTAATCAAAATTAGGATTATGCGTAACTTTCATAAAGCAACTATCTAATTTTGTTTTAATCGCGGCGGTTTGTTCCTCATTTAAGGCTGAAGGATTAGCATTCTCGAAAAAGCCTTGAAGCCAGTAAATGAATTCGTAAGCGCTAGTTTGAGGAAGAAAGGATGATTGAATCATAAGTTTAACAATTTGCGGGGCGTATACTGTCATTCTTTAAACCTAAATAAACGCCGGGGTAATCATACTTCCAGCCTTGGGGGAGTTGACCTGTGATGAAAATAATATTATCGTAACTATCTTGAGCGGCCTTGGCATCTTCTAGATAAATTCCCGACCCTGCTACCCCGGGTTTATTAGCGCAGTGAGAAAAACTAGTGTTATAATTATCAATAGGAGGATAGAATGTATTTTCAAACTGAGAGTTCTCGCAGTAAGTTATTTTTAATTCTTCATTATATTTTACAACATCGTTTTGCGGAAAATTGTAGGCGGGCGGAGCGAAAGCTAAATCAAGGTGCTCCTTAATCATGGCGATTTGTTCCTTATTCAGAAACTCCGGCTTAGCTAATTCCATGAATCCTTTTAACCAATTACAAAAATCGTCTTTTGTCATAATCTCAAATAAATTTTCGACTTTCTGTTCTTCTGAATTTATTCAGAAGTAGGGCTTGAGAATATAATCAAATGCCCGGATAATCGCGGCCTTAACTTTTTCCTCTTCTTCGGCGGGCAAATTGAGAACCTTGGCGATTCCGATTGTTGCATCGGTGGCAAAGTCTTTGCTGAGTTCTGTTAGTTCTTCTTCCTTCATGGTCTCAAATAAATTGTTTCAGATAAATCTTCAACGCTCTGAAGCCTGCTGAAGAGAATTTTCGACGGGTTTTTTGTATGCTGTTAATATAGTTTATTGCGAGTTTTTTGTCAAGTCAAATTTTCTTATTCTTGAAAGTAATTTGGTTTAGCCCGTCAATTAATTCTAATTTTGCGTCAGCGAAAATTGCCGGATAAGATTTAAAAACTAAATCATAGACTTGATTAAAAATAAGCCTGATTTCCCATTCGGCATGTTCCGAAGTGCGGGCTTCAATTGTTTGTCGCAGGGTGCGGATATTTAAAGAAAATCCTAGTTCGTTTGATTGAGCGTTAGGTGACAAGCGGCGTAGGGCCGAAGTAATCTTTTTCTTTTTAGCAAATGATTTTTCTTCATTTACACCTATTTTTTCTTCCGCTCTTAATCTCCAATCCTCTAAGTAGGCCCGCGCCTCCTCCACTAAATCGTAAATTGGTTCTAGAATTGGGTCTACTACGATATTCAGTTCATCATTGCGAACATATCGGCCACTGGTCTGAGAAAATGCAGTTCCAGCGCGATGCCTTACCATTTCATGGGTATAAATGCGTGATGCATTAGTTACTACGAAATTCAAAAAACAATGCTCGAAAACGCTTCCAT
>JAZKJI010000166.1:0-1853 GCA_040384405.1 Bdellovibrionota bacterium | reverse complement strand
AGCGAGGTTTGGAAAGGCCTTGTTTTGAACAAAAAGAACAAAAAGGTACAGCCGATGCTGTAACTTCCGCCAACGTTCAAGACATCGAAGGTGATGTTTTGATTTGCAATGGTGATCATCCACTTTTAACTGAAAAAGATATCATCGCTTTTATCCGTGAATTCCGGGACGAGAAATTAGATTTAGCGATCGTTTCGGCCGAGCTGGAAAACCCCGGATCCCTTGGGCGTATTATTCGTCATCACGGAAATCTAAAAGCCATTGTCGAAGTAAGCGAAGCATCTGCCGACACTTTAAAAGTAAAAGAAATTAATACCGGTATTTACTTAATGAAAGCTGAATTGCTGAAAGATCTTTTGCCGAAAGTTAAAAACAATAACTCTAAAGGCGAATATTATTTAACCGACATTTTAGAAATGGCGTTAAAGAACGAAGATAAAGTCGGAATTATCAAAGGTTCATCCAATGTTGCGCACGGAGTGAACACCCAAAAAGAACTGGCGCACGCAACGAAAGAAATCTTCTTAAGAAAAGCTGACGAGTTAATGGAGGCCGGAGTGATCGTCATTGATCCTTCCACGGTTTACATCGAAGACGGTGTTAAAGTTGGATCTGGATCGGTTGTTTATCCGAATGTATTTTTAAGAGGGAAAACCACGGTCGGATCATTCTGCGTTTTAGAATCAAACGTATTTTTATCGGAAGCAACCGTGGGTGACAGCGTTCAGATTCGCGCGGGAACTTATATCGAGAAATCACAAGTCGATAACAAAGTTACGTTGGGACCTTATGCTCGCCTAAGACCCGACACTCATATTCACGAAGAAGCGCACATCGGAAACTTCGTAGAACTTAAAAAAACAAATTTCGGTAAGCGATCAAAAGCAGGCCACTTGGCTTATTTGGGTGATGCTGAAATTGGTGAAGACGTGAATATCGGTTGCGGAGCAATCACCGTAAATTACTCGGCCGATAAACAAAAATATAAAACTATCATTGGTAACCGTGCGTTCATTGGAAGTGATACTTCTTTGATTGCACCAATAATTGTAGGCGACGACGCAATTACCGGTGCCGGATCGGTTATTACCAAACCAGTTCCGGATAAGGCATTGGCAGTGGCACGTGGGAAACAAAGAAACATTGAAAATTATGAGCCGGGCAAAAAATCATCAACTGAAACAGAGCCGGGAACGTAGAGGATAAATTATGTGTGGAATCGTTGGATACTTGGGACCTTTGGATCCTAAAGATGTCATCATCAGTGGACTAAAAAAATTAGAATACCGCGGTTACGATAGCGCCGGTGTCGCCATTCTTCATGATGGAATAGCAAAGCGTGTTCGTGCCGAAGGTAAGCTAAAGGCATTGGAAGACAAAATTAAAAATGAGACTTTCAATGGCCATTTAGGAATCGGGCATACACGTTGGGCAACTCACGGTGCTCCGGTCGAAAAAAATGCCCATCCCCACCAAGTGAAAGGCATCAGCTTAGTTCACAACGGCATTATTGAAAATTACGAAGATATTAAAAATGAGTTAATCAAACGCGGTGCTAAGATTACTTCCGATACAGATAGCGAACTAGTTGCTCACTTAGTCGCCGAAGAAGTAGAAAAAACCAAAGACCTCTTGGCTGCGGTCCGTGGCGTTCTTCCGATGCTAAAGGGTGCGTTTTCAATTGTAGTAATTTGGGATAAAGAACCTGAAACTATGGTTGCTTTCAAAGACGGCCCTCCGTTAGTTGTCGGAATTCACCCCGAGCAATCTTTTGTGGCTAGCGATATTCAGGCATTGTTAGCGTACACAAAAAGTTTTGTATTTCTTGAGGACCGCGAAATTGTTTATATCAA
>JAZKJI010000165.1:0-14580 GCA_040384405.1 Bdellovibrionota bacterium | reverse complement strand
TTCAATACAATTTCGATTGCTGGGAATAAAGAAATCGATATGGATCTTAACGGCGTAAAAAGCATTAATTCATGTGGTATCCGTGAATGGATCAAATGGGTTGGTACTGCGGGAAACGCAGCCATTCGTTATCACAATTGTCCAAAGGTAATCGTTGATCAAATCAACATGGTTGATGGCTTCTTGCCAAACAATGGCAAGGTAATGTCATTTTATGTTCCGTATTATAACGACGACTCCGGAGCCGAAAAAAATATATTGTTCAAATTGGGGCAAGAGTACACCGAATCTGAAGTAAAATTACCTCCATCAGTAAAAGATGACGATGGTAACGAAATGGAACTCGACGTTATCGAAACAAAATATTTTAAATTTATCAAAAAATAGCCAGACCTCGACCTATCACCGTACAAATGTTTCCTTCTCCCGGAATAAACTTATTACTGGTTTATTTCGGGGCACCGTCTTAAAATAAAAATAATGAGTTTAGATACACTTCGATTTTTAGTTGTGGAGGACGACCAGTCTTTCGGCGCCGCTTTGAAAGAGACGCTTGAAAGAGGTGGCGGCAGTGTTGTCTTAACGGCCTCATCTTCCGAAGCGATGGAATTTTGCCGTGGTCAAAATTACGATTTTATTATTATCGACTGTTTACTTCCCGGAATGACCGGTGTTGATCTAGCACAAACCATTCGAAATATGAAACAACATGCTCAAACAAAAATGGTTTTGATGAGCGGAATATTTACCGATCAAAACTTTGTGCAAGAAGCTTTAAAATTAACGAAAGCTTTAACGTTCCTCAAAAAACCTTTTGATACCGCGGAACTTTTAACTTTAATTGATAAAGAAAAATCAAAACGCAATGTCGGAGACGCCAGAAAATCATTGTACCAAACATTTGCTAAGGAAATTGTTTCTGATCGCGAGAAAAAAAAGCTGATCGAATCTTTAGAGTCTGTCAGCGGATACGACCTTCCATTTATTTACAGTATGTTATCGCAGACGAAAAGTTCCGGGCATTTAAACATCTATGCTCCGGATAAGAGTGTCTTTGGGGTAACCTTTGCCGAAGGCTGTATCGTTGGTGTTGATATCGAAGATACTAAAACTTATTTAGGCGCGATGTTGATCGAAAGTGGTTACGTCCGTCCTGACGACGTCCAACATGCGTTGAACGATAAAAGCCCCCGTAAAATCGGACAAAAATTGATTGATAATTATAAGCTAAGTCCACACGCGTTTGATCTAGTGTTAATGGATCAAATGAATTTACGACTGTCGCGAACCATCAGCGAAGCCTCACTGAAAATTAATTTTTCCTTGTCATCAATTGAATTAACTAATCCCTGCATTGATGGTGAAAAGTTGCAAAACTATCTGCATGATTGGATTGCATCCAAGATTCCTACTCAATGGCTAAAGACTCTTTATTCAGCGTGGTTCCGTGGACAGCTTGTACCGACTTCCTTGTGGGATCCGAAAAATCACATGTTTCAAAGTCCCTTATTAAAAGTGTTACCGGGAATCGTTCAAGAACTGGAAAAAAAACCTGTTCTTTCCGAGCTTGCTAGAAAACCTGAATTTTCTGAAGTTGCGTTGTATAAGGGATTACATTTCTTATTAACTTCAGGATTTGTTTACTTACAAATTAATGAACGCGACATTATGGTGGCCGAAGATAAAAACGATCCTATGGAGGAACAGAAAAAAGCCGAAATTATGCTTCAGGCGGGAAAACTTCTGGAACAAGCCCGCGGATTTTTACAGTTAAGCCAGTATTCAAAAGCATTGGGCCCAATTCAAGAAGCCTTGCAGTTAAATTCTTCTGTGTTCCATGGCCACACGATGATGGCATGGGCAAAAATTGGAACCATTGATCCATTAAGAAAAGCTCAGCAGCTAAAAGAAGTTGAAATTGAACTTATGCAGATTCCTGCGGATGAAAAATACGATGCGACTTATTCGTTCGTAATGGGCCTGTATCACAAAGCAAACGGTGAAGCCGTGCAATCACGTAAATCATTTGAAAAGGCGCTGGCGCTGGATAATACGTTGATGGTTGCCCGACGAGAGCTAAGCTTACTGGAAGCCCAAAATCGACCTAAGGGTGACCTTCTGAATCGTGATTTAAAAGACGTCATTTCCGGATTTTTTAAGAAGAAATAATTTTTGAAAAAACGATATCTGTAGCGCCGCTGCTGTCTTCCAATAATTTTCGTATCGATAGTTTGAGTCCAGCTAATTCTTCTTTAGATAGTTTCACATATTTTTGAAGGTCGGCGGATAGTGCCTCTGCATCCCGGGAAACTTGTACGACGGGAATTCCCGCAATCTTTTTTTCTGAAAAAGTAAGGGCTTCAAAATTATTTTTGTAGTATGGTCCAACGAAAGTGGGGATACCCCAAACCAAAGGTTCCATGACGCTGTGAACTTTGCTGCGGAAAGAGCCTCCAACGAATGCCACATCCGCTGTTTGATATAAATCCGCCAAAATTCCCCAGGTATCCACAATGATAACTTGGCTAGTTTTTGCTTTATTTTCACTCCATAGCTCTAGGGAAACCTGGTGTTTTTCAAGGTTCTGGCGAAACTGCGCAATTTGTTCAGCATGGATTTCGTGGGGTACGATAAAAAATTGAATTTCTTTAAATTTCGGAATTATCTGTCCAAAAACTTCTTCATCCTCGGGCCACGTAGAGCCAGCAATAAAGCGAAGTTTATAGTCAGAACTATTGGTTGAATTTTTATCTTGGCCCGTGAATTCCGCGGTACGCGAAACTTTTAAATTTTTTTCTTTTTCTTGTCGTCGGAACAGCGCCTGATCAATTCGAGTATCACCCGCTAGAGAGGAATTCAGATTTTCTTCAGTTAGTATCTCTTGGGTTGACGAATCCATTACAAAAATTTCTTTAATGAACGATAAGTTCATTCGCTGCCAAAATCCTGGTGTTTTTGATAGCTGCAGGGAAATAAGAAAAGTTGGAATGGAAAGCCGCCGGCATTCCAGTAAAAAAAATGGCCACAAATCAGTTTTCGCAATTACAACTAAACGGGGGTTAATCTGCGACAACCAATTTGCCATATCTTGGGGAGTATCCAAAGGAAGTGGAGTTGCAAATACTTGTTCAGTCATTCGCGCGATTAAAGCGGGTGCAGATGGCGAGCTATAACTTACAACAATTGGAATTTCAGGATTCTTCGCGCGGATTTTCCGGATCAAAGCACGCGCATATTCAATTTCACCACTGGAAGCGTGAATCAGAATCGGGGCAACGCCAAACTTCGGAATGGTTGGTAAATTACGTTTAATTTTAAAAAATGCGACACCTTTGGGCGGAAGAAATCCCAACGGAAGTTGTGAAATAAAATTTAAAAAATTCACCAACGGTAAATAAATCACCCGCAATAAAAAGTTTTGAAGAATATTATTCACACCAAACCTTTTTCTTGAAGTGCTGAAATTATTTCCTGAGGTTTGATGTCACGAAGGCATAACTGAAAATCAGCGTTCATGCATGGACCTTGCCCGTGTTTACTGCAAGGGCGGCAGGAAAGATTTCGCTGTAAAATTTTTGTCGATGGCCGTGACGGAAAGCCAAAGGGCGCCGGTCCCATCAATGCTATACAATTTTTCCCCCGCTGTTCGGCCAAGTGAAGGGGGCCTGTATCATTACTTACTAACACTTTTGATAAATCAACCACGGCCGCAGAAGTTCCAAGGTCAGTGCGACCAGCTAAATTTAACACGCGCTCTGGCGCTACATCAGAAATCGCATTTAAAAATTCTTCGCCCGGTCCGCCCAGGATAACAAATTTTTCGTTCGGTAATAACCTGACCAGTTCTTGCCAGTATTCCACGGGCCAACGCTTCAATGGAAATGCAGCACTGGGTGCCAGTGCAATTGCGTTTTCAAACGATCCCAAAATTGATTTTGCATTTGCATACTTATCCGCGCCTGGAAAAATTTGAGGTGAATCCGGAGAAATCCCGCTCCCACCCCAAGCTTTCAGTGGTTCAACAAGATCACGCTGTCCCGACAGGGGTTGCGGATATTTATTAATGCGCCACTGGAAAAGTAAAAATCTCCACCAGCGCTTCTGGGATTTTCTTAAGAATTGAACGCCCGAAGTTTTTACCCGGGAACTAATGATTCGAGAACGTAAATTATTATGAGCATCGTAAATGTGAGTAAAGCCCTGAGCTTTCAATTCATCTGCTAATTGTAAAAGGCCACGGAAGCCAGCACTGCGGGGAAATTTCCAAACCTTGGAAATTGCAGGGTGATTTTCTAGCAGTGCAGCCAGATCTTCTCGCACAATCCAGTGAACTTCTGCCTCGGGAAAAATTTGCTTTAATGCACTGGGAACGGAAAGACATTGGGTAACATCCCCAAGACTGGAAAAACGAATAAGAAGAATCTTAACTTTCCGCGACATGATCACCTAGTTTTATCAGAGCAAAAGGTCTTCGTCATTGACAAAGAGACCCCATTTTCACGAGGTTGGGGAGGGATTTTTTCCTTAGTGGATGGTGCGTTTTTAAAAAGGACAAATTGTGCGTTTAAACGTCTTTAATAAGAAAAATTCATTCCATTGGGTTGCCGGTTTTTTTATGGGAATTTCCCAGCAGTCTTTCCTGAATTCATCGTTTCCGTTAAAAGATCGCCACTATCCGATGGGTCTCATCCAATACGTGACGGAAAAACCGGATCTTACGAATTCATTGGCGGGAACGGGTGACTATGCACCAACAAGTGATTTTGTTCCGACGAATTTTTCAAAAGGTGGGTTCGTTGATTTCAAAGCCCGGCTGGCTTTGACTAAACCAGAAATCTCTACTTTCAATCTTTCGGAAGCCTATTATTCCTACAAGCAAAATCAAGAATTCAGAATTGGACGTTCACTTTGGGATTGGAATTTTATCGAGGACGAATTTCAACTTGGAATTTGGGAGCCACTCTTTAAAGCCGAAACCCTAAGGCGTGAACGGCAAGGGCTAACCGGAGCATTTTGGATTTTCGGCGAACCAGAAAACCAAGTGATGTTTTTTGCAAGTCCCATTTATATTCCCAGCCAAGGGCCATCATACGTGATGAATAGCCAGGGTCAGTTTGAAAATGTAAACCCATGGTTTAATTCCCCACCACGAAAAGTTAAACTATTCGCCAGCTCGACCAGTGTCAGTGACATTCAGTACAATATTCATCGACCTTCAGAAGCGGAAGTTGTTTTTAATTTTTCCGGAGGCCTATGGTGGAGAAAGCAACTTTCCGAAAAGTTTCGCGGAACTGCTTCCTTCATGCGCAAGCCCGATAACCAATTATTACTTGCTGTAGGAGGCGGATACAACGTTGCGGCCGATCGTGGGGATGTTCATATTTATCCCAAAATCCAGAAGCACGACGTGTCTTCAATACAGTTAGATATGGATCAATCAACTTACCAGACGGAATTAACCTACGCGCGTCTCTCCTATTGGTCTCTGTTTTCTGATCCAACTTTAACATCGACGCGCTTTCAATCTGAAGTAGATGTATGGGCGGGAAGGGTAAAAGTCCCCATTAATACTGTGAACATGTCGGCCTCTTATCTGTGGACCAGTATCAGGTCACTAACGGATGAAGGACCATTGGCCTTCCGGAGAACCGCTCTGACGGCTCAGTTGCCGATTACCGAGGCCTGGCGGTTTGGGGCTACTTTTGGCCTTCAACCTTACTTTGAAACGTTAGAGGGGCAGCTGTATTACCTGTGGAGTCAGCGCAACCAGCTCGAGCAAATTAGCTTTGGATTATCTTCAAAATGGCGCGAAAACCTGGTTATCTTTTCAAAAGTCGAACTATTACAAGCTGCTGAATTGACTTCGGAAAACACAAATGAAATATCTCAAAGTGCCGTCAACGACTATGTTGAGGTGGGGGCCCTTTATGAATTTTAAAAGCTTGTTTCGTTCGCTGTTTTTAACTTCACTTTTAGCGTTCACAAGCTGTGACCGATTCGTTAACGATAACCCTCCGGCTTCCGAGGATGTTGTCGAACTTGAAGTTCAAAACATGAAATGCCTAAACGATGTGGCGCCTACTTTAAAAGAAGTTTTTAAAGGCAACGTGGTTGAAAAAGACGTCGATGCAAGTTTCCAATGCCTTAACGACGCAATGATCGAGTTCCGTGATAAAACTACTGATGAAGTTTACACAAGCGAAAGCATAGTAAAGTTTTTTAACTCGCATCTTTTAACTGAAAATCACATTGAACAAGCTTTCGAAGATCAGCTCTTAAAAGTAAAACAAGTTTTCCTGGGCGGGGATGGCAAAACGTTAACTCGTACCGAGTTAAATAAACTATTGGTAATTTTTAAAGTACTTGGACAAGAGTTAAAAAAAGTCGGCCCGCATTTGCCGTTACTGTTGCAACAAAAGGAAGTAACTGCAGCCACGCAAGCCCAGATAACTCGTGCGGTGACTACCGCGCACACAAGTATCGCTGCAATGTATGATAAAATGGAAATTGAATCGACCGATTACAATTTAAGTAACGCATCGGATTTTTTAAAAGAGTTAGCGAAGTTCTTAAAAGGCGATGATCTGATTACGCAACTTAATACGTTTCGCGACTTGATTCCCTTTGTACAAGCTTGTTTAGATTCATTTTATGGTCCCACGCGGGAAAGTATTTCGGTTGCGGAAGTAAAACGCCGAACGGCCGCGATCATTAAAGGTTACGGCTATTATCTGGAATATCATTTTCAGTTGGATAAGAATCAGATGACGACTGCTCCACAAATGGATCAGTGGTTAAGTTTTCTGGACCGGGTTTTAAATTTTATTGAAAGCGATTCTAATCTTTCCAGCCGTGGTTTTGCCTATGATGATTTGAAGGTCGTGCTTGTGGAAATGAACAAACGCAAGTGGATGCCATGGGAAATTACACCTGATTCACTGGATAAAACTGCAAAGGTAATTTTTGGAAAAATCGGAAATCCAAATCACGCTATGGTATCAGACAAACTTATTTCTATCGCGCAGTGGAGAAACATTCGTTGGGAATACAGCCAATGGCGGATTGCACAGCTACTTTTCTCTAAAGCTCCGTTTGATCCGCGCTCCAAACAAGTTGCAATGCCGGTTTTGTTAAAATGGATGGCGAATGCTCCAATCGATGCCTTATTAACTAAAGAGAAATGGTCACCGGCTCAGCGAGTGGGATTAAAAGCTTCTTGGGCTGAACTTCAATCTTTGATGAAACAGAGACGTCCGATCAAGTTTAACGAGCCCGGCGGAATCATGTTAGTCGATGAAAAGACTTTAAATTCCTACACTCAGACTTGGACCGATACTCTACGGTTCAATGTATTTAGATCCTTCAATCGATTGTTATTTTTAGGCTACAGCGACCAAAAGAATTTGAATCTTTATTCAGCCCAAATTACTGAACAAGGATTGATCGATTGGTATGATGACTTTAAACCTTTGGCAATTGAGCTTAGATTTTTTGATCCTCGCAGCGGGAATTCCGGAAGCCGCAGTTTCTTAGAGGCAAGTCACTTTACCGCTTATAGTGATGGATCTAAGGGCGTTGATTATAACGAAGGCTTTCAATACGTCAGTTACCTCTTTTCTGCAGGATTAGTGAATGCTGATCGAATGTATGACATCATGAAAGCAAAGGGTTGTGCTCTAAAAGAAATTGATGTTTTGGGAAATCCATTTTTAACCGATGCGTGCTTTAAACAAAACTTCCGAAAGAATTTCCGTCAAATTTTTGCGAATCTTCCAAAGCAGGCTGACTACGTCGAAAAAATGACTGATGCCCAATGGAATGATTATTATAATGTTCTTTTGGATGCCGCTCGCACCGAGTTTACGGAAATGAATGCCGGAATCAAAGTTGAAACTTCTGATGTTAGAACGATTGCTACTTTGTCACATTATGTGGAATCACTTTTTACCCAGTTTGATTTGAATCAGGATGGACTTTTAAGTGATGAAGAGATCAAGGCAGGATCGCCAAGATTTCTTCCGTTCTTACGCAACTTGCGGCCGGGTGTACCTGATTTATTGCTTAAAGAAGGTTTTATCGCCATGGTTATCAATGGGAAAATGCCTTCAGTGCCAGAACTTCTTGCCAGTGTATGGGAAGGCATGACGGGGAATCGTCAAGCGGCGCGCATTCAACTGTTGAAAGTTATCTCGGCACTTAAAACTGGGTTGTAAAATTCCCGATCCTCGTGTGTCATGGGTAATCCATGATCTGGCAAAATATTTTTCTCGCATACATAAGTCTTTTTACGTTGGGCCTTGCGGATAATATTCGCGGGCCTCTTTATCCAGAAATCCTGCGATATTTTGATTTAACTAATTCTACCGGTTCAATGGTGTTTGCGATTTTTTCTTTAGCGTCTTTTTTTGGCGCACTTTCTTCGACACGGTTACTGCGAATTTGGAATTTGTATCAAATGCTAACTTTTGCTGCAATCACAATGGCCGTCGGCCTTTTTGTCATGTCACTGAGTCCAAGCTTTTATGTTTTACTTTTTGGTTCGGCCCTTGTGGGTTTTAGTTTTGGACCAATGGGAACTTCCCAAAATTCATTAGTAGTTTTGGGTGCAGAACCGGTTAATCGAATTCGTTGGATGTCAGGCCTTCATACTTGTTACGGTATCGCGAGCTTTTTAGCTCCATTGATCGTAGCTGGAGTTGCGGATTATGAATCGCCATGGCGTTGGGGATTGGGATCGGTTGGAATCGCGGCAATTATCTTAGCGGTAATTTGTTTTTCGATTAAAAAACCGGCGGTTCCAGCACGGGTCGTCCCGGTAGATAAAGGTTTCGGATTTCTTAGAAGAGAATTTCACTTAACTGCCGTAATGAGCTTTTATGTCATTGCGGAAATTTTAGTGGGATCAAGATTAGCCCAATACATGCGCCTGGAAATGGATTCGGACTTACGCCACTCGAGTTACGCAGTTACCGCATTTTTTGTTTTAATGGTCGTTGGCAGAATGGCGACAAGCTTTTTCCATTTTCCGTGGAAATTGCGAACGGGAATGGTTGTTTCTTTAGTCACGACTTTATTATCATTGATTGCGGGAATGTATATTCATCCTTATTTTTTAATTTTATCAGGCCTTACGATGGCTCCGTTTTTTGCTTGGATTATGACCTATGTTTCAACGGTGTTTCACCATTCAGTAGAAAAAACAATTTCGCTGGCGCTGTCACTTAATTCGTTTTTCATAGTCATTATGCATATGTCAGTTGGGCAGATTACTGATAACGGTGGTATTTGGTGGGCAATGATTTTAGCGCCAGTATTTATTTTAATTTCATTAGTGTTGCTGATAACTTTTAAAGAGGCGCCGGTTGCTGCCGAGGCAGGTGCCAATGCGTGATTTTTTTCTGGTCGTTCCATTAGGTGCCGAAGGACATGCGCTTAAAGAGCTTGAAAGTGTTGCGCCGTACTTAGTGGATATGGAAGGTTGGCCGTTGGCCCAAGCCTATTCGGAAATTCGCGAGGTTAAGGGCGGGATCGAATTTAAAGCCGAGCTTGCTACGGGACTGCAGCTGCATTATTGGTTAAAGGTTCCGGTTCGTATTTTATTAAGATTATATAACTTCCGCTGCCGTGACCGCCGCGATTTTAGAACTCAATTAGATAAAGGAAGCTGGCAAGAATGGTTGTCAGGTACTCCGGTACAAATCAAAGCAGAAAGTACGGCGTCTAAAGTTTGGAACGAATCTTGGGTTCAAGAAGAAACGCAAAAATATTTAAAAGCAAAGTTCGGAACAAAAACATCGGTATCAAAACTATATTTGCGATCCTTAGAAGACCGATGGACCGTAAGTCTTGATTTAACTGGCGAGCCGCTTTTTAAGCGGGGATGGGCAACGCTAAAAGAAAAAGCCCCCATTCGCGAAAATCTTGCCACGATCGGCCTTCGCGAGTTAATCGGGCAGGACTACTGGCAAACTTCCGAAGTTTGTTTGGCTGATCCATTTCTAGGATCCGGAACGATCTTGGCAGAAGGATTTCATTTAAATGATTTATCCCTTAACCGAAGTTTCGCATTTGAATCAGAACCATTTTGTCCAAAGTTACTAAGGGATAAAAAAATTGTTTCCAATTACCGCTGGAAAAAACCGCAATCATTTAAAAGTTATTTCGGGACCGAAATCGACGAAAAAACATTTACAACTGCAACGGCCAATCTTTGTGAAGTGTCTGATTTAAAACTAATGCACTCGTCGTTTGAAGCGACGAAGCCTGAATATCCAAGGACTTGGATATTAACAAATCCGCCCTACGAAATGCGTGTGAATTTAAAATCTGTCGAGGGGAAAAATTGGTTAGAGGCTCTCGCAAATAAATGGCAGCCAGAAAAGATCAGCTTTTTTTATCCAAAAGATCGTATGAATGAATTGGGAATTCCTAAGGGCTACCGCCTGGGTGGGCAAGTTTCCCTTAGTAATGGTGGAATTAACGTTCAGTTAACCACCTTGATTCGAGATTAATAATTACTTAACTTTGCGAAATTTTCCGTAGATCGGCAAATGATCAGAAACACCTGACATCTTAACCGGATCAAATCTGATCGGAACACCAGCAGGGGTAACGTGACGTGGATTGTTTCGTATTACTTCAATAGTTGCTAGGTCTACTTTCCATGGAAGTTCGGAGCGAACAACTGAACCATTTGGAAAAATCAAAGCATCAAGGAATTCGAATTCACCTTTATAGTAGTGAGTACCTTTGCACTTTTGGCAGGCAGCGATGTGGCTGACTGTACCAACCATTGAAAGTGCAGAGCTAAACCACTTTGTTTCGGCTTCTTCTTTGGCGGAAATATTAAAGTCACCACCAACAACGGTAAATACATCACTTCGATTTGCTAATAACTGTTTTAAGAAATCAACGGCCTGTTCTCTCCAATAACGGGGATTACTTTGAGATGGGAAATGCAATGCCATGACGGTCATTGGCGAACCATCTGGAAGGGTCAATGGAACTTCTAAAATTCCACGAGATTTATCCATACCGGCTTGGTCTTCCGGATTTAATCCTTTAAATGGAATTTTATGAAGAATCGGTTGCCCACGAAGCGGGTAGCGGGACATTACGGCAACATCGATGCCTCGAGTATCAAAGCCTTCAATATGAACCAAAGTTTGATAGCCAGCATTTTGTAAATGATTGTCACGTAGTTGGACTAGTATGCGTTCGTTTTCAACTTCTTCAACTAACAAAACATCAGGGCCGCGTCCGCCATCAACGCTTAAGATTGTCTCGGCAACGTTTTTTAATTTTGCTTGGACAACAGTCTCGCTCCAATCAAGTTCTAAACATTCTTTTTTATAAAACTCGTTTGTTTGTAGCGCACACTTTGCTTGAAGCTCGGGACTTGCGTCTTTGACAGCTTTTGGAAGATAAGTTTCATCATTTGTATTTTCATCATGTAAAGTATCAAACAAATTTTCTACGTTAAACGCCATGATCGACCCGGTATTTGAATCTTGGGCTTGAAAAAGTAGTGGCGCACTAGAGTCTTCGATATCATGGCGAGCGCCGCAAGAAACCGCGGTGGCAGCGGCCACTAATACCAAAATTGCGTTAGTAATTTTTGACTTCATCGTGTGGGCGAAAATCTGATTTGTTTTCATAGCGGTAAGATAAGGTAAGTACTAGGTATTCCACAAGGAAAATGTCTGTTGATCAGGGTTTCCGGGGAACGTAAAAGCTAATTTATAGCAGCATAGATCAAAGCCATTGCTGGGTAATCCTGAACTTCCGTAGAGGTTATCACCCCTTATAGGGTATCCCTCAAAGGCAAGTTGAGTACGTATCTGGTGAGTTCGCCCGGTAATTAATTTGATATCCAAAACGGAAAAATTTTCCCAAACGTCAACTTGTTCGACAGCAAGGGCACAGGGTTTCCATCCACCGGGATCGGTCACAGACAAAATCTTTGGGGCCCGTGCATCGGGTTTCATGAAGTGAGTAATTAATCCTAATTTTTCCCACCGTCCTTCAACGAGCGCTAAATATTTTTTTTCGATTAATTTTTCCGCGAACATTTTTGTAAAAGTTGAGAGGCTGTCTTGATTGCGGGTTAAAATTAAAAGTCCCTCTGTCCCCTGATCCAGACGATGCGGCAATCCTAATTTTTCGCCAAGTAGCTCGCTATACCAAAAAAGCAAATTTTCTTTTTCGTTATCAATCGTCGGGTGGCAAGGAACTGCGCCGGGCTTATGTACAATTAAAAAATTATTATTTTTTTCTAAAATTCTTTCTGATAAATCGAAAGGTTTTAAATATCTTTTTGGTGATAAATAAATTTCTAAAACTTGCTGGGGCGTAATGACATAGTCTGGTTTTTTTATTCGTTCTGATGAAATGTAAACGCAACCAAAATCTAACAATTCTTCCAATGATAAAGTGATTGGCAACGAAAGTTGCTGCATTTCTCGCCACAAGTCCTGGACGCTTGAGTCACTCGAAGGTCGAATGAAAATGTGAGAGCCCTTATAACCTTTTTGTGTCCATTCCATACGACTGATTAGCACAGTGTGACGAAGGTGTTCAAGGGACAAGGATAGGTTCATGATTTCTATGTAGTGGATATCGCACAAGAACCCATTTTTGTATGGCTCGCACAATTTGCCTATCAACCTCATTATGTCTATTTGGGCTTAGTGGGAATGATGCTGGCTTCCGCGTTTGGTTTGCCCGTTCCAGAGGAAGTCACACTTGTCAGTGTTGGCATTCTTACATTTATGGGAACGCGTCCCGATCTTTTTCCTCCACCGTATCCGGGTGCTCCGGTTATTAATGTTCATGAGGCCGCTTTGTTGGCGTTTTTTTCCGTCTTCCTGTCTGATTTTTTAATTTATGGAATTGGAAGGAAGTGGGGAAGGCCGATATTAAATCACCCGCGGACGCGAAAATTTATTACGGAAGAAATGGTCAACCGGGTAGAGCGTTGGACAAAAAAATACGGTCCCGTTGCTTGTTTTATTTTTCGTTTTACTCCCGGCATCAGATTCCCGGGTCACTTGGCTTGTGGAATTTTACGTTTTGAAGCTTGGAAATTTTTAGCGATTGATGGACTTGCAGCCCTTATCAGTGTGCCTACCCAAATTTATTTGTTGGCGTGGTATGGCGAATCTGTTTTGGAAAAATTTAAAGAATTTAAAATTGCTCTGTTTTCAATTTTCGGACTGGTGATTATTTTTCTGGTCGTGCGAAAGATATTAAAAAAGGCTCCTGAACCTCAGGTAGCCTCTTCTACTAATGAAAGTCATTTCGGCACTAAGTAAGCTTCTTTTTAAGAAGCTTTTTTACCGAATACGTCTGACTCTGATAATTCAACGCTGATATGTAAATGCGCAGGTTTTAAATAACTCTTGTCGCGAAGTTCTGGCCAGAATACACGGTCGTAGCCATTTTCTAAACCATAAAGCTCTTCACGAATTTTAAATAAAAGTCCACTGTCGGTACCAAGTAACCAATCCATTTGGATGTGATACAAAGCTTCTTCCGCTTCGCCGGGACCAAGTTGTTCTAGGAACTCGGGCGGTAGGGCATTTACAAGGTAACAAGCATTTTGAGTGTATTGAAAGAATGCTTTATTCAGTGGCTCTACTAAAAGTTTTTCGATGCGAACATCCGTTTTTTGTCCCATCACAAATGGCGTCGTCAGTTTTTTAAATTGAAAATATAAAAGTGCATCAGAAACCACGTAATCAGCTTTTGGTAAGTAGTCTGAAACCGGATCTACTTTAAATCCTTCGTGAGAAGTGTCACGAACATGGGCATTTAAATCCGCAGCGATTAAAGACCGCAAATTAAATAAAAATGATTCTACAGCTTGCAATAAATTGCGAATTTCCGGAGAAAAAGAAAATTGAAAATTATAAACCAGCGGTTTTCTCATTTCTTCTTCGAAATACTGAATTGCATTAAGCGCGTCGCTCAATACTTTTAAGTCCACACCTTCTGGGGTGAAAGCGGCCTTGAATGCTCCAACAAAAACACCTTCGAATTTTTTAACGGTGTCGACGTGAGCTTGTGGCAAAGTTTTTCTAAGCGAATCAATTCGCTCTCGGCAATTTTCGAAAAGTGAAGGCCCTGGCTCTAGCTCGTTCCAAAAACGCACGCACGTATCCTTTGGCGCTGTTTCTGCGGTAAACTCGGGATAAAGCCAGTGAATCACCTTGTAGAAAGACAAGGACGTCAGCGCATCGCTCATGTAAGGGAGGGGCGATGTTGGCGTTACTCGAAAAGATTTCGCTGTGGTCCATGGCTTAAAATATAACGGCATCGCTTTCGATGTTTTGTTCATTTCCACATCAAAACCGAGGCGCAGATTCTTAGAACTCACAGGTTCCTCCTTGAAAGACTTGTCTCATGGGGTTATATCGGTCATTCTTTGTCCATATTTGAGTCGGGATTTTCATGGTCCTGGCATCAGGTTTTAAGTCGGGGGATTTCGTGGCAGTGGCACTTATGACAATCATGTTTTCAGGGATCATCCTAACCGGCAGTTTTCTTGTGGGGCTTTCAATCTACGCAGGGATAAAGGAT
>JAZKJI010000164.1:299-13783 GCA_040384405.1 Bdellovibrionota bacterium | reverse complement strand
ACTATGTTATTGCTAGATGCAATGTAGGTCAGTAAGCCAGTCGGAGCACTGATGTCAGCACCTGTTACTAATATTCGCGATATTCCATTGATGCTCAAAGTTGAAAGTTTAGCTCCGGCTTTTGATTCTATCCATGTCCATTTTGTCGAGTTAACAAAGAGTGGGGCACTAGAAGCTGACATTGCTAATCCACCATGGGTACCTGGTAATAAAATGACGTGATCTCCGGGTACAATTTTCTTGGCGGTTACTGTCGCATTAATCATTTTGTAAGGCTTGGATTGGGAACCATCACCATTTACGTCATCACCACCCATCGGATCCACATACACTGTTCGAGTGTAGGAAGAGGCAGGCTCTTCGCAACTTGGATAAACCGGATACAACTTGCTGCCGTCCGTTGGAAGTGGAATTGGTAACTCAGGGGGAACGCCACCGCTTCCGCTGTTTAAGGAAGTTGTCGTGCCGCCCGAGCCAGCATTAAAACTTGGCGAGCAATTTGTGAAGGCGACCGCAAGAGATGCAAAAGTAAAAACTAATCTAGTTCTAGTAGTTGTTCCCATGGGTTACTTATCGGTCGATATTGTCATTTCTCGAATGGAATTAAATGTCTAAAAGTTCAGCGGAAGAATGAATTTTCTAAGCAGTACATACGATTAGACGGACTTCGTTTCGAGTTAAAACCAGGAAATCCGTTAATTTCGCAAAGGTGTGTAAATTAAAAACATTTTGTAAACAATTTTGAATTTGAAATTAAAATAAAGAATTGCCGTGATTATGTGTAACGTAATGCCAGTTTTTTCCAATTGGCTGTGCGCCATTAGTGCCTAAACTCGATTGACCAATCATTGAAATTAACTTTTGATAGGGCAGTTAAAAATTTGCGTTACCTTGGGATAAATCATGCAAAAAATCATTCTGTTATTTTCTATTTTAGCAACTTGCTCTGCAAACGCTAATTCTAAAAAGCTAGCTTTCTATGTCGATAATACTCAGACAACGGGGTTTGCGGTTTGCACTAATGGCGCTTATAAAAATGTTTATCAGCTTGATGCTGGAAAATTTTGTGATGCCCAAGCGGGGACCGAGCAACAATTAATTAAATGTGTTGCGACGACCGCGGGTAGTTCCGCCAACGAGTACTATTCAAAGTTTGTAATATATTTTGTTGCCCTTGCCGGCACTTCACAGCTGACATACGTACCTTACGGATTGGTAACTGAGTTTGAATATTTTTGGAATGAAGTCAGTGGCAATTGGAAAAAGCGCTTAGTAAATAATTATGGATTAAAGCTTCAAGACTCTGGTTCAGCAAAGACATTAACATTCAAAGGGTTTGGTCCGTATGATGGTGATCACAACGAAGTTGTACAACTGGCAGGCTGGAAGGCCTCGTCAAGTCAGTTCTATCATCCAGGATTTTCGATTAAGTACAGTGACCAGGCTTCCGGCGGTAAAGTTGCCAAGGAGTATTCAGGCAATTGCAATCGAGTCGGCAGCTTTAACGAATAATTGATTTAAGTAATTGAGCAATGGTCAAAACCACTGCTGTCCGATTTCTTTGTATGGACTTAGTTCTTTCCACATAACATAGGCAATTTCCCCGAACATTCCATATATTGTCGTGCAATGAGCATCGCCGTAAAATTTCTTAATGGCTTGCTGATTTGTTTTTAGCATCAAATCTTGAAGCGGGTATTCGAAGTTATTTTCGAACATTGTTTCCTGTGCAAGTAAATCTGCGAGCTGGTAAGCAGCTTCTTTCGTAGGGGCTGCACAAAGTTTTTTAAGTTGGTCCTGCATGACCTTGTCCATAAAATCAATTTCCGCAGTTGTCGGCATATATGGAAATCTTAATCTGAGAAATTCATCTTGAACTGCTTTTGGCTGATGGGCATTCGTCAGTAAAGAGTAAACCGCGGGGCCAACAGTACTGAATTTTTGATCATGAAATCGCATCGCCGTAATGACTTCATGAAGTATCAACTGAGCTTTTTCCTTATTAGAAGCGGCTTCCCACCATGACTTGCGAATTCTAATTTCTACATCATTTTGACAGGCCCAAATTTCTTGGTTTACATCAATCACTGAACTGTTCAAACATTCCGGATGAAACGCGCGATCTTCTAGATACCAAGCTTTTGAATATAAAAAGTCCCAAGTAAGTTCGTCAATAAATGGCATTACTTTTAGGTTAGGTCTCAATTCTTCGTAAACAATATCATATACGACTTGTCGGCTGAGGCGCGTGGATTCAGAGTAACTAGCAACTTCCAACAGAGTTCCGCCTGATCCATTGCCGCCACTGACACCTTTCCATGCTAAAGACGTTAAAGGTACAGAGATAACGGCCAAGAATATTAAGGAGTATTTTTTCATAAAGGTTAATCCTGCTTTTGAGTAAGGGGAAATAAAGAAAGTTGTAATGCATAGACTTCTTCTTTAGGAGCGCGCGATTTTTGCGCGGATTCAGCAATGGCCCAGCTGAATTCCAATACTTTCTTTTTTAAGTTTTTTATTTGGCTTCGGGGAACTGGGAATATGGTGAATGTATGTTCCCGTTCATCGTAAGAAACAGAATCAACTTTTTGCTGAGAAATACTGAGCAAATCTTTTTGCATTAACCGAATGGACTTTGATGTGATCGGACCATTCGCAGCGACTGCCGCGTCGTCCATGCAATCCTTCCAGCCCTTGGATGTGCGGGTTAGCATTTGTTGGGATTCCATTTTTCTGATGACCTCTTGAACCGTCTGCAGAGATAGGCCCAAGCGTTTGGCAATCCAAGCTTCCGTTCCATTGAAATCTTTTAGCTTAATCATTTCAAGGATAGCTAAGTTAACCCAACTGATATGGGTTTCACTGTCTGGATCAATAACGTTTAATTTCCACCGTGTAGGTCCGCGGACCTTCTTGGTTTTATCTTTAATAATTTCGACGTTAAAATGTTGCGCTAAATCTTTTGCGAGTCTGAAGCCCAAGTTGCGTTCGCCCCGAATAACCTTTTGGAGGGTTGAATCAAGCACGCCAAACTTTAGGGCCATTGATCGAATAGAAAAATGGGGGTTAGTACTCGCCCGATCTTCAACGAATTGCTTTAGCTCTTTTTCAAATTCTGCGACGGTAAGGTCTTTTCTTTCAGTTGTTTCCACGACAGGGTTATTGCGATTTTAAAATAGTGAGTCAAGAAGTTCGACAGCGAATAAGGACATGTCCCTATGCATAACTTTTTAACGAATAATCGTAAATAAGTTTGATACGTAAAACTTATGGCTATGGCTTCGATGGATGATGTGTATTTTGTAGGGACAAGTCGCTGAAAAATGCTTATGGAACGCGGGTTTGGGCCGATAATGGAAGGATACGAACTGCCACGAATCAGGAGAAATCACAAATGCGGAACTTTCTATTTTTTACACTATTACTATCGGTTTCCTTTACCAGTGCGGCATTCGGCGCATTCTCGGTAGCCTCTTCCAGTGTCAGTTCACCGTCGATTGGTGCGGGTGGAAATCAAGCTTTAGCGGTGTCGATCCGATCGTTAAAAAAAGTGTCAGGTATCAATGTTCAGTTACTCATAATGAATTCCGCCGGCACGATCATACATAAAAAAGATTTTTACAACCAACAGTTTAAGTTTAACCAGGTTCGTTCATTTTCTTCTCTTTATCAAATTACTAGTGGACTGCCGTCAGGACGATACGTTTTTGCAGCTAATGTCACTAACTCCAGTTGGGTGACCGAGGCTTGGTTTGGAAATCTTGGAAGTTTTGAAGTTGGGATAGCGCCAGCACCAGCACCGGCACCAGCACCGGCACCAGCACCAGCACCGGCACCAGCACCGGCACCAGCACCAGCACCCGCACCAGCACCAGCACCCGCACCAGCACCCGCACCAGCACCAGCACCCGCACCAGCACCAGCACCCGCACCAGCACCCGCACCCGCACCCGCACCAGTAGCGCCTACAGTTAGTGTTGTTTCAGCTTTAGTTAATCCAACCGTAAATCCTGGCGGTACGGAAAATATGGCGGTTACGCTTTATTCATCATCAGGACTTTCAGATGTTAACGTTCAGTTTTCTGTTATGAATTCGAATGGTGCAATTGTATTTCAGAAAGATTTGTTTCATGTGAATTTTTCTGTGGGCGAAACTGTGAAATATGATTTTGCTTTTGTTACACCGGTAAGTTTGGCTTCAGGTTCCTATCGTTTAAACTGCAGTGTTTCGAATTATAATTGGTCCCAACAAATTGCTTGGATTCCTTCAATTGCTACATTTTCAGTAGTGACTGGTGAAGTGGTTCCGGCTCCGGTTCCAGCACCCGCACCAGCACCGGCACCGGCACCGGCACCGGCACCGGCACCGGCACCTGCGCCAGCTCCGATTCCAACTCCGACTCCGATTCCTGCTCCGATTGCTGGTTTAGTAACTGCTTCTGGAGTTCCGATTCCTAGTGGTTGGACTTTAAAGCAGTCTGATAAGTTTGGTACTGCCGGAAATGTTAATTCGGTTGCGGCACTTCATGCCAAATATTATGAGGGTCAGTATTATAATCGCGATGCTAATGGAAAGGTTCGTATTCCCAATGTTGTGATAAATAATGAACAGCAAACTTATCAGCATTTTGAAAATTCAAACGTATTTAAATTTAATCCTGATCGGTTGACGATTCAGGGGCGGGGACAGCCTGATGGATCTATTCAATCAGGAGAGATCGTTAGTAAGTTTGAATCCAGAAATTTTTGTGTGGAAGCAAAATATAAAATTCCAAGTTCTGATAAATCTTGGCCTGCTTTCTGGCTGTATGCTTCCGTTGATACGGCTCCGGATGGTTTAAGA
Organism: Bdellovibrionota bacterium; assembly: GCA_040384405.1. Classification (GTDB taxonomy): domain Bacteria; phylum Bdellovibrionota; class Bdellovibrionia; order Bdellovibrionales; family Bdellovibrionaceae; genus JAZKJI01. Next base: position 8,940 of record JAZKJI010000164.1, on the reverse strand, counting down.
AACGATGGATCTGAAATCGACGTTGAGCAACCGGTTACACCAAATCAAGGAGTAAGCCACGTAACGATGCTTAACCACGGTGCTGCTGAATCATTGGTAACAATACTTAGTCCTGATTTCACAAGACCATACATGACTTATTATAATCCTGCTTTTAATGCGGCTACGGCTCCACATTATTATACGACTTGCTATAACGATGTGACCGGTACCCTCACTAGATATATAGATGGAAAATCAATGTACGAAGCAAAGTGGAAATGGAACCAATCACTTGGCGGAACTGGTAAAGGACCGGATCCTTCGACGATCTTTAACTTGGCAGTTGGCGGCGTTTGGCCAGGTAACCATCCGAATCCAAGTTCCTATACTGGTGATTTAGATTTATATTCGCTCGAGTATTTTGCTCCGTAACTAGTAAACAACATTTTATTGTTAAATTAGAGGCCCGTTAATCGGGCCTTTTAATTGCTTAATATTGTTGCAAAGACTTGCCTTCGACAGAAACGGAAATGGGATGAATTCCCCATAGGGAAAATTTACCCCAGCCAATCAATCTGATTTTAACGGCGTTGATTATCAGCACTCATAAATTTTGGCGTCCGCCTTGCATTTCCATTTTTCCGACCATTAACCACTGGAGGATTCATGGGGATATTTAAAGACATCATGGGAAAAATTTTTCACGCAAACCCGGCAGCTAATGCCCGAAACTTACAAAACCCACCACCTGCTCCGGCAGCATCTGCGGCTCCGGCTGCAACACCAAATGCACCCGTTGACGTTGCAGCGGTGCTAAGTGGTATGGCAAGCAAGCGCGGAGAGAAGCTTAATTGGAGAACTTCAATTGTCGATCTGATGAAACTTTTGGATTTGGACAGCAGCTTATCTGCCAGAAAACAGCTTGCTAAAGAACTAGGCTACTCAGGTAGCACTGATGATTCAGCCAGCATGAATATTTGGTTACAAGCACAAGTTATGAAAAAACTAGCAGAAAATGGCGGAAAAGTTCCGGCTGACCTGCTTCACTAATTTTTTATGCCTCGCCAAGGGTTGGAAGTTGAAAAAAAACGTCGAATGTTGCCGAAAGTAATAGAGCCAACGGCAACATTAGTGACCGATAAAGATTATCTTCCAATCCTTTTGGCCTTATTATCAATAGCAAAATCAAGTATTGATATTCTAGCTTTTTCTTTTGCCATCGGCAGCGCTGGTGGCAAATTAAATACCGAAAGTTCGCCATATAAAATCGCGCAAAAATTAAAAGACTTAAAAAAGAAACACGGTAAAAAATTGCGCATTCGCCTTTACATCGAGGGGTTGCGCGAAACCTCCGATCGAAATCAGGTTACCGCAAAATTTTTAGCGGATGCCGGAGTCGAAGTTGTCTATGGAGCGACCCACGCTAAAGGTTTTTGTATAGATGAAAAATATGTTTTGTTCGGTTCGACGAATTTAACCCATCAAAGCATCCTAAAAAATAATGAGGCAAATTTATTTTTAGATAACAAAGTAGTAGCTACTGAATTTACGAAATATTTCAATCATCTTTGGTTGGGTGGCACGCATGGCGGAGTGGAATTGAATCTTCCGATGATTGCCGACGGGGATTTTAAAAAAATTCTACTGCAAATGATTAATACCGCGAAATCACGTTTGGAATTTTCAATTTATTTTTTTCATCAAGCGGATATCGAAAAAGCTTTGATTAAAGCCCACGAGCGTGGTGTGAAAATAACGGGCTTCGTTCACCAGCACGGTGCCTTTGCACTTAGTTATATTCGCCGGAATCGCAGCACCGTGAAACGCTTACGTGAAGCAGGAATCAAGGATATTTATTTCAGCGTTCCAAATAAATTTTCCCATGCAAAATATTTAGTGAAGGATCGCAAGGAAATCGCACTCGGTACCGGTAACTGGTTAGATGAAGATATAAATATTCATCCACAGTTATATATTTATTTGACGGATATCACTCTGGCAAAAAGTCTGGTTAAGCATATTGCTTGGCAAATTTCTCATCAAGCGACAGAAGATTAATTTTGTCGGAACCGTCACCATTTTGAGACAGTTTTATTTTGAAACACCCTCTAACCGGCTCACATGAGAATTGATCATAATAATTCCAAGCATTTACGATTTTTTCAATTTCCCCCTCTACTCCTTTGGTCTAGTTGACGATAAGTACTAGTGGATTAAGCTATTTAGTATATTTAGGAGTGATGTGAAAACTAACCAAGACGGTTTTACTTTGATTGAAGTAATGGTAGCCGCGGGAATCTTTATGGTTACCGCGATGTTTGCCAGTTCATTAATTGTCGAGTCTTTGTCATTTTCAGGATCGATGGAACGCGAAGGAAATCGGGCTCGGGTTGTTCAGCAGGTTGTAAACAACTCGACAAGTCCTCGTGCTATGGAAGCCAGTCTTGGACATGGCCCAACGACAATTCCTTGCGTTGCGGATCCGTCTGTTTTGTGTAATGAAGTACTTCCTACTAACTTTTCAATGGTGCCGAACCGTACAGTTGCGAACATGCCGATGGGCGCTGGGCGTGATGGCTTACAAGTTACGAATGCTAACGGGGACGGTTACTACCGGGATTCTGGCGTTCCATGTTTAGCCGGAGAAGAAGTTAATGGTACCAATTGTCCAATAAGAGTTAAAACTACCTATTCAGTTGCGTGTTCAAGTGAACCGGGTGCCAGAAATAAATGTCCAGCCAGTCAGGCCGCGGTTGTAGTTAGTTACCGAGTTGAACCAAATATGGCGGCAGCCACACCTCCTGCGGTTTCCCAATACTTCGCTCCAATCGTAGGGCAAAAGACATTAAAATTAGGAGCTCTATATTCTGCCAGTATGGTGGATGATAAGGGTGTCGCCGTTCGACGAATTACAATTACTGATAAACAATACCAGTCCTTAATGGGTGGCAGTTACTCTAAGGTATGTCCTCCAGGACAATTAATGGTGGGTATTAATCCTGACGGAACGGTGATTTGTAAAATGGCAGAGTCAACTTGTGCACGCGGTCAAATTTTCACCGGCTATGTCCGCGATGCTAGCGATAACTTTGTGGTTAATTGCGCGGATACAACTTGTACTGGTGGACATGTATTTAATGGAATTGATCCATTAACGGGTAATGCGATTTGTACGCCTATTAACGGAAGTAATATTTCTTGTAACCCTAGAGTGGCAGGTTCTCCAAATTACACAACCAACCAATTCATGACGGGATTTGATCAAGCAGGAATGGCCCCTGTCTGTAAACAGTTGGCGTGTCCTCCGGGAAAAATTGTTGGTTGTTGGAATAACGGGAATGTTCAATGCGTTGATACAAGTTTTATTCCGGCGGGAGCATTTAGTGCTCCTCCGACAATGCCAGCACCGGCGAATAGTTACTATGACTCAGTACAAGTTGCATTGGGTTACGAAGGATATCCATTCATCACGCAATGGAATCAGGGCGAGCCCGTTCAAGGTTATCGTATGACTTACAAAGATTACGGCGGTTCACTTGGTGGATCGAATCCATTTTGGTCGGGTCTATTCGGTGACTCGCGTGGATCGGGCCAACTTGTAAACGGAAGTTGCGCGTTGGAACCAGGCGGCCAAGGTGGTCCAACAAATTTAAAAATTACTCATTCATGGCAAGTTGTGACCGGTACCTATGATGTACCAGATCCAATTCCTTCTACTTGTGATTCATCAGACGGTGTAACTTGCGGTTGTGCTCCTGGAGATCCGGGCGATCCAATGGCTGTTCCTCCAATTGCACCGACACCGGCACCACCGTGCGGACCAATTGATAATACACCACCAGATTACTATCCTGATAATACTCACCGTGATATCGCTTCTTATACGGAAGAGTGTGATTTATCAGTTTCTGGAACTTCAGTAACCGCTAATTGTCCTACCGGCCCAAGTGGAGTTGGTTGCGCAACTTTTAATTCGGGATCTACGGGTGGAAATAACTGCGATAACTATTACGGCGGAGTTTTAAGAGCTTCATGTAACTACTATTATAATAAGGGCGCTTCTCTTTGCGGAGCTCCTCCGGGACCTCCGGGTGCTGCTACCAGTGGACCTCCAGCGCCGCCTCCACCTCCAGTTGTAACAACAACTACTACAATGCCGTTGTCCTATGCGGATGTAACGTTACAGTCTTTTGGTTACGTTTATGTGGTATTACCGATGCCTTGGCCGATCGGAGACGTATCCATAAACTCAATTTCATCTACATGTAATAAAAAAGGTGGAATGTGTATTCCGGGGGTTTCTTATCGTTGGACCGGAAACCTATTGGAAGCAACCGGTGGTTGCCGTGCTAACTTCCGGGTTTATCCATTAGGCCAAACAGCACCTGCATCAGAATTAAAAATGGATCCTCGTGGTTGTACGCAAAATAAAAACTTTATTAACACGGGGCCACCGTAATTGAATAAATTGATTGGTCGCTTTTTTTTAAGTTCCAAAACCGCGATGAACAGTCGCGGATCTGCTTTGGTGGTTGTGATGATCGCAGCGGCCACCGTTGCGATTGTCGGAGGAACTGTTTTAACTTTGATTAATGACAAACTTTCGACGAATAAAACTTATCGAGTATTCGCGAGTCGGGATTCTTTGGCGTCCACTTTAGACCAGGCAATTAAGGATACTGCACTTTTAAATGCATCTCTTTATAATGCGGCCTGTGTGAAAACTAGTTTCATAGATCCGTTAGCCGTGGGTGTGGTGAATAATAATGCTCTTTACGATGCGGCAAATCCGATGGGACCGGCGTGTTTAATCTTACGTGCTCCGACGGCCTCACCTCCTGTTTTAGTACCGGTGGCAGACCCGAACTACGGTGACGATGCGGGTTTTTATACCTTTGATTTAAAATATTTAAATACAACCTTAGCGCCTGATCGCAGGATCGCTGGAACAGTTACAAATCCAGTTTACTACGATGAATTGGGTCAAGAGTGTTTAAATCCGAATCTTCCAAATTGTACATTGGAAGCAATTGCCATGTTTAGATATTCCCAGTCGGCGTCTCCCGATACGGTTGGACCTTATCTCGCAGTTCGATATAGAGTTCGACCGAATCAACTGTTAGCTGGCGCCGGTGTTGCGTTTGGAATGGGTCGAACATTTTCCGCGGAAACAGAAATGCCGTTGGCTACTCTCAGTCGAATCGGAAATCCTACGACCAGTACAATTTGCCGAGTTGTTCAAGCTGATGGATCCCTAAAGGCGATGCCAGGTTGGGTTTCCTATGCAGTGAAACCGAATCTTGCCGCGACTGGAACCAACCCTGATACAAATTCAAACCTTGAAGAGCCAGCGTGTGTTGCTGCCATCGGAATTTCTGCGTGCCCGACTGATCAATTCCAAGTTGGAATTAATGCCGATGGTACCCCGGTCTGCGGCGGTTATAAGGGCCCTTGCGAAGTAGGTGAAGTTCCCGTGGGATCAGTACAAGATTTAAGCGGCGGAGTTAAGTTCGAATGTATGAAAACTAATTGTGCATCGACGAATTTGGAAAATCGTGTTTCTTTCGTTGCTCCTTACGCTGATGGTTTAGCACCTGGAGATGATGTGAATTGCGTAACTGTGCGTCCTAAAACAACATGTCTTGATAAGGCGAAAACAACTGTTCGAAGCGTGACTTTTCAAAACGCAGAATTGGATTGCCAGCCATGATAAATAAAAAACCATTTAAGTTAAATCAAAAAGGTTTTTCTCTTATCGAGGTGCTAGTAGCATCCGCAATCCTTGGTATTGTGGCGTTAGGTGCGGCTTATCAATATGCTGACTTAAAGAAGTTTTCTGTTTTTACAAAGAACGAACAGGGTCGTGACCAAGCAAACCAAGTAATAGCTGCAATTATGACGAGTCCGGCGGCAATTTTTTGGTCTTCTGTACAAGCAAATAATACTGCTTTAGCAAATTGCGTTCATGGCGATCGGGGCCCAAATACTTGCCAAAATGAAACTGTTTTTCCTCTGAGAGTCTATATTCCGAATTTACCTATTCAAGCTTCGGGCGATTTAAACAATTTGGACCAACCAACAACGGCTGCAACGCCTTATATATTTTTTAATTCCCAAACGGGCCAGCCGTGCCCTGGAGTTGCGGCACCTACAATTACCTGCCAGATAGCGGCGGCCGCATCATTCAAAGCGTTTTGTGCTCGAAGAGGGTATAACGATGAAGTCCAACCATCCTGTGCACAAGCTGAATCCATTGAAGTAACCTACAGAATTTGGAATGAATATAATATCAGCGGGCCAGCTGGGGACGAGATGAGAAACAGTTCTCAAACCGCAAAGCGTGGAGCGCTCAGACGGGTAATTATTCCTACGTCAGCAATTGCACTATATAAACCTCAAGATTTTGACGTTGCCGCAGTTGTTAAACTTTCTTGCCCACCGGGCGAAACTGCCGTCGGAGTTAACGGGCAAGGAAACGTAATTTGCCAAAAAATTGATTGGGTCTGTCCGCAAGGAACAGTAACGGTTGGTTTAGACCGATTCGGCCGGCCGATTTATCAAGATGGAATGGGTAAGTTTGCCGATGTAGCGGGAGTTGCTCAAATTATTTGTGCAAGCTTAACTTGCGGTACTTCATTAATGACTTCAATGACTAGCGGAGCATTGGGTGCAATTCGTCCAGAATGTTTTGCATCTAATTATAGTTGTCCAAATACGACCTTAGTTTCTAATGCCACGCCTCCGCAAACTGTGGTTGACGTTTTTTTGAATGGCGTTCAATGCGCTGATCTGCCTAATAGTTGTTATGAAATTAATAACGGTGGTGCCGATGCCGCCGCAGCAAACTTCGTAAATGCCTATTCCGTTTATAATGGAAATATTTCTGCGGGCATTATCCAGGCGACTTGCGAACCTTGGAGATGTTTGTCCTACGATTACATGATGAATTTTACTCCGGCTGGAAATTGCTATACCGGTGCGGCAGTACCGTATGTTCCACCACCAGGGCCGCCAGCACCAACCACTACGACAACTTCAACGACACTGTTTACCGGAACTTGTACTCCTTGGATGGGCCCTCGTTTAGAGTGGTCATCCACCCAACCGTTCTTATTTATAGTTAAGACCGCGGACTGGGAACAATGCGCCCAGGAGTGTATTTCTCGAGGAACGCCTTATTGTACGCGCCATAAAAAATCGAGAGACTGTTACGGAAATACTGTTAAAGATCCAGGCTCTCCAAGAAATATTGGGGATTGCGATCACTGCCGAGTATCAGATTGTACAACGGCAATCGCAGGGTACGTACCACCACCACCACCACCACCACCGCCACCGCCAGTGCCTCCACCGGCTGGCCCTGGGACATGTTCGTGCCAGCAAACAGATTATAGCTTTAGACCGTTGGCGCCACCTGCAGCTGATTACAACGCTTGTATCGCGGCCGATAATGGTGCCCAACAATGTTATTGGTATCTGTCTGATGGAACGGGGCCTTATCCGCCAGAATCATTTAAGCCGTTTTGGTTTTTTGATCCTGGTCCATTCTTCTAGATTTTCAAAACTAAGTTAACGTAGCGTTCAATGTTCTAAGGGCCGAATGGGTTTATTAATAAATCCAGGAGGCCTTTTATGCTTCAAATTATCAAATCTGAAAATCGCGGCTTTGCCGATCATGGTTGGTTGAAATCCCACCACACATTTTCATTTGCAGATTATTACAATCCAAAATTTATGGGTTTCCGGTCACTTCGGGTAATAAATGAGGATCGTATCGATGGCGGAACCGGTTTTGGTAAGCATCCCCATCGTGATATGGAAATCATATCTTACGTTGTGAAGGGCGGCCTTAAGCACGAAGACACCATGGGAAATAAAACTGTCATTAAACCGGGCGAAGTTCAAAAGTTAAGCGCGGGAACGGGAATGCTGCACTCTGAACATAACGAGCAAGGCACCGAGCAAACACATTTTTTTCAGATATGGATTATTCCCAACAAGACAGGGCAGCCGCCAAGCTATGGCCAAAAATCTTTTGAAGCCGACTTAAAATCTAAAAAAATGGTTTTAGCCATTTCGCAAGATGGTCGTGATGGTTCTATTTCAATTCAGCAAGATGCGGATATGTATATTTCGCGACTTAATGCGGATGATACTACGGAATTTACGTTGCGATCGAATCGAGGGGCGTGGATTCAAATTGTTTCGGGAAAAGTAAAAGTTAACGATGAAGAGGTCGCAGCAGGGGACGGAATTGCCGTTGAAAATCAGACTTCGCTAAACTTTAAAGCTGCTGTAAAAAGTGAGTTCTTACTTTTTGATTTGGCTTAAAGAAAACTCAGTAGGAAAATTTTAGAAGCAGAATCTCATAAGGAAACTCTTAGAAAGAAAAGCCCAGAATGAAAATCCAGATGGAAAATAAATCTAATATTGAAATGATTATCAGCGGCCGCGAAAAAGATTTGGGCGGATTTAGCGTTCGCCGGATTTTGCCCTATGCAACCCATCGAATGGTAGGACCGTTCATATTTTTCGATCATATGGGACCCGCAAATTTAAAACCGGGGGACGGGATGACCGTTCGTCCCCACCCTCATATTAATTTGGCGACCGTAACATATTTATTTGAAGGTTCGATTCAGCATCGTGACAGTTTAGG
>JAZKJI010000164.1:0-289 GCA_040384405.1 Bdellovibrionota bacterium | reverse complement strand
AGGTTCAAATCAGGAAATTAATCCTGGCGATATCAACTGGATGACGGCAGGCAGGGGAATAGTGCACTCCGAGCGCAGTCCCGAGGCAAAGTTAGAATCCGGAGGACCAATTCACGGAATCCAACTGTGGGTGGCATTACCAGAAGAGTTTGAAGAATGCGATCCCAGCTTTTCACATCATCCCAAATCAACACTTCCAGAATTTGAAATTGGAGGCGTTGAATTAAAATTATTGTTAGGCCAATCATTCGGAAAAAAAAGTCCGGTTCCACTTTTTTCGGATCTATTT
>JAZKJI010000163.1:20060-24086 GCA_040384405.1 Bdellovibrionota bacterium | reverse complement strand
CACCGCGAGGCATGCGCAGCACGCATGTGCGTGTCACTGTGCATTCCTCTCACTTACGCTCGATGTCTTCATCAATGATTCCGTTGATGGCAACTTTTAAATTGTCATTTTCTTTTTGGGTCTTTACATCAATTTTGCTCATACAGTTCCCTCTTTCTCATTCTTTTTTACTACGAAAAAAGTCACGTCATCCACTAAACCGCTATTCTGCCGAAACGTTTGAAATTTATCAACTAGTCGATCTACACTTTCGGCCGCTGACGGAAAATCTTTTTGCGAAGCCACTAACGCTTTGATGAATTCGCGCTCGCCCCAAGCTTCGTCAGCCGTATTACGAATATCTGGAATTCCGTCTGTGTAAAACAATACGGTATCTCCCGGATCAAGTCGAACTTGCGCTTCAGTGTAATCGGTCTCACGACCTTGGCCCAGCCTTGGGCTTTTAATGTCATTTAATGAAATCAGATCTTTTCTTTTGGGAGCGGAATCTGACTTCTTAATTAAAAAAGGTGCTTCGTGCGAAGCATTTGAATAAGTCAGAATACTGGTCTCCGAATCATAACATCCTAAAAAGAAAGTCATCATGATTCGTCCCTTAGAAACGTCATAGATACAACGATTCAAAAGTTTCAATGCTTCGGCCGGTCCAATATCTAACCGTTCGATAATTGCGGATGCTGACTTTGCAGCACTTGTGATTAAGGCCGCGGGAGCTCCGTGACCAGTAGCATCCCCAATCCATAAATAAACTTTGGAACCCAACGCCGAGTAATTCCACCAATCTCCGCCGCACTCGCTGGCCGGCTCGTAAAATCCCGCGACTTGTAGTCCACCGATTTGTGCACGTGTCTCTGGAAACAGGGTTTCCTGAACTGTTTTTGCCGTTTGAAGCTCTGATTCCATTCGGGCTTTTTCGGCCGTTTGTAACATCAAACGTTCTACCTCTGCCGCCATTAAATTGAAATTATTGGCAAGGCTTCCTACCTCATCATTTGATTTAATGTTTACCCGGATTTGAAAATTTCCCTGGGATACTTTTTGGGTCGCATCAAATAAAACACTGAGTGCACGGGTTAAAGTACTCGACGCCAATAGACTGACCATCGCAACCGCACTCATTAAAATAATAAAGAAAATAAAGGATTTTCTAACTAGAACTTGTAATGCACTTAGAGCCGAAGCTTGATCGATTGTATTTACAATAGTCAGGTCAGAAAAACCCGTCCGCGAGAATGAAACCAGCAAATCTTTTCCATCTTCCGTCGTTACTTTTTGGGTTCCTTGGCTGACTCGAGAGCCTGCATCTAACGTCAGAGGAACAATTTCAAAAAGATTTTTTGTTGCTGAACCTTCGGGGCCGAACAGTACGCGGAAATTATGATCAACCATGTACAGGTTTTGTGCGCCTGAAGTGTTAAACATTTCTTGGATCTCTAACAGTTGAAAGACGACTAAGAAAATTGTAGTTTCATTAGTATCTTCGTTAACAACTTTTTCGGCTAATACTAACGCTCCACTTTTCATTGGGCCGAAAAGTGCGCGATTTCTGTTCTGCAGATCACCATGCACCCGAGGCAAAAGTCCAGTTATCTGATCTTCGTACAGCGGAAACTCTTTTTGAGTTTTATCTAAATGTGAAAAATAAGCCCACTGCTGAGATTTCTGGTCCTTTTTGTAAACAACAATTAAATCCGTCATCGCTTCGGATTGAAACAACGCCTTGCCGGTCGAGGTAAAATTTCTGTGCGATAAAAAGTCCTGCAGTACTGGGCGAAGGCCCGTAAGCAAAGCCCCCATTTGAATCTTTACTTGTGAAGCAACTGTCGACGAGACCTGCCGTGAAGAATCGAACACATACGCGATCTTATCTTCCCTGAAAATGTTCAATGCCAGGAATAAATACACCGATAGAGCGATGATAGGAATCATCGTCAACAAAAGTAAAATTTTGTATCTTAGTGAAAAACCGTTTGTAACCACACGTCCAGCGTAACCCGCCCTTGGTGTGAAGGGAAGAAGTCTACTTGTAAATTCCTCGGGTTCTCGACGTAGGACCGATTCAGTAACGTCTCTATATTACCGATCAAAATACCTGGAGGCTCACGCCTAATGAACTTTAAGCAATGGAATCGTATTGATAGGTCAATATTCACAGCAGCCGCAGTGCTGTTGTTATTATTTTCCTATTTCCTATATGACGATTCGTTTCTGTTTAGCGGTGGTGCCGAGTCTAATCAAGAGCAAGTGGGAACTATCAAAACACTTCGCAATGACGTTCGAAGAAAGAATCAAGAAACTTTCAGTTGGTCACCTGCCCTTGCGGAACAAAATGTTCGCCATTTAGACACGATCTTCACAGGCGATAACTCTGAAGCAAATATTCAACTTAACGACGGCAGCGTCATCAAGTTAAAACCCAACACTCTTGTTACGATCAATATGCGCGATGGCCAAATGTCTTTGGATCTTAAATACGGGGATCTAGTTGGTGAGTTCTCGAAAGACAGCCAACTGAACTTGATGGTTAATGGTGAAAGCCAAACCATCAATGGCGCTAATCAGTCTTCAATCCAAATCAAAAAGAACAAAGGTGGAGACTTAGATCTTCAATTGTTGAATGGTCAAGCTTCATTGGGTAACCAAGCAATTAAAAATGCAGTTCCTCCAAAGATCACAAATTCGGATTTAAATATCGAAAAATTTACTCCGGACGAAGCTTTTGAAATCCCTTTCACTTCATTGGGGGATCAAGCAAATTTCGAAGTTGTCGTTGCTCAAGATTCTACGTTTCAAACGGTAGTTCTTCGCAAGAAAACCGAGCGTATGGCAGTAATGGCACCATCAGGTTTCCCAGATGGTTCGTATAGCTGGAAAGTAACTTCCTTACGTCCCGATGGAACTGTTTGGGTTGAAACACCGGCAAGAAAATTAAATGTCTCTGTTACTGCAACACCTCAGTGGATTTCACCAAAGGCGAACGATAAAATCACTAAACGTATAAAATCAGGCGCTACTATATTAAGTGCATCTGTTGATTTATCATGGTCCCCGTCACGAGCAGCTTTGGAATATGAAGTCGAGATCGCTGCTGACCCTCAGTTCATGAATGTAACTTCAAAATTCAAATCAAGTTTACCGGAAGTAACAAGCCCACTATTGGTTAGTGGACAATATTACTTAAGAGTTCGCGGCATGAAAGGTGAACTATCTACTCCTTGGTCACAAACTCATGCGATGACATTAGATGTATTGATGAATAACTTGGATGCTCCTAAGTTAGCTCGCCGAAATATTGACTTTACTCCTCCACTTCCGGCGGAAAGACGTCCAGCTTCCGAGATGACTCCGCAAATGGAATGGTCAAATGTTAATGGCGCCGATAATTATGTATTACAACTTTCAAAAACACCGGAGTTTGCTGACGGATTTGAAAAGCAATTAACTAATACGACCTTTAATTGGGAAAAATACAAAGCCGGCCGTTACTATTTCCGCGTTATTGCTCAGGGTAATGATGGATCAAAAAGTCCTCCGAGTCAGACCGGTGTAGTTACCATTGATCCGGGCAGTCCTATTATAGATAAAATCAATCCTTTGGTTTTCTCGAAGATGGCGCCAGGACAAGTTCCTCCTCCGCAAAGTGTTGATGTGAAATGGACTAATGTGGCAAGCGCCACTAATTACGAGTTGGAAATCGATAAAGATCCTAACTTTAAGTCTCCAACCAAAGTTATTACTCGATCTCCAAGTTCAGTCGTAACGGTAAATGCCCCGGGCGAGTATCACGTTCGCGTGCGTGGTGTTGATCAAACTGGAAGAACATTAACAAAATACTCTCCGGTGGAAGATATTATCTATAAGTTTAAAAACCAATTATCATCGCCGGCGATCGTTGGTCCATTTAATGAATTGACGTTATTCCTTCAGAATTTAGCGACTCCGTTCCTACGATTTGAATGGAAGCCAGTTCCGTTAGCGACTCGGTATGATTTCGAGATCTCTCACGTTTCTGATTTCACGCAAATC
>JAZKJI010000163.1:18338-20050 GCA_040384405.1 Bdellovibrionota bacterium | reverse complement strand
AAAGTTCATCGCCTCGTATTTCGCTGCAAAGAAAACTTCCTAAAGGAAAGATCTTTTGGCGAGTAAGAGCGGTAGCTGATGATAATGAGCATACTTCCGACTGGACACCAGCTCGGCAAATCCAAGTGGAGAAGAGCGACTCTCAGCTCTTTATTGAATAATGGACAAATGGAATATATTTGAAACTCTTTTAGAGCCGGTATTTATCGTCAATTCATCGATGCAGGTGGTTTATTGCAATCCACCCGCTTCCGTTTTGGCTGATGTTTCCCCTCGTAAAATCGTGAAACAGCAACGTACGCTTCCCGATTTATTTAAGGGTTTCGTCATGGAAAAACCCGTTACTGAAATCAACGAGCAAACTACTTATAAAGAAACAACTTTATTTAATGCTGCAGAAACTGAATATCGCGTTCAGTGGACGCTTCAACCAATTGAAGACCAACATTGGTTGGTCTATTTCCGTGACGTGACATTAGAAGCTACTCTGCAACGAAAATATCGTGGCGAGCTCGAGCAAAAAGAAGAATACATCAATGAACTGAAAAAAGCGAAACAAGAGCTAGAACATTATTCCAAAAACTTGGAAGAAATGGTTGCGGCACGTACGGCGCAAATTCAATCCATGAATAAGACAATGCAAGCATTGCTTGATAGTTTACATCAGGGGTTTTTCATATTTTCTCCGAATGGAAATATTCTTCCCGTTTTCTCGAAAGCTTGTAATGAATTATTTGGTAAATCCCCGACCGGAGTTCCGGTTTGGGATTATTTAGGTATGACTGAAAAAGAAAAACCGGGATTTCAAAAATGGATGTCCACGGTATTTATGGAAATGCTTCCGTTCGAAGATTTAGCTCCTTTGGGCCCTACTCATCTGTCCCGTACCGATGATCGCACGGTTAAATTAGAGTACTACCCTTTAAGAGGCGAAGAGTCTGGATTAGAAGCAGTTGTCGTCATGGCTACTGACATTACTGCACTTGTCGAAGCACAAAAAGAAGCTGCTCGTGAAAAAACTTACGCTCAGTTTATTTTAAAACTTATTCAGTCGCAAAAAGAAGTATTACGTTTCGTTCGCGAATCAAAAACTATGATCGATGATATCAAAACGTTCATGGCAAAACCTTGGCCCGAAGTAGATACAGAGTCTTTTTACCGCCTGCTTCACACTTTAAAAGGTGGCTCTGCTTCGTTTTCGGGTGAAGAAATAGCAATGCGCTGCCATGCTGCCGAAGGTGCTTTAAGTGAATTGCAATACAATCCTGATGCTCAGTTGATGGAAAAATTGAAAGAGCAAATTGTATTAATCGAAGAGGCCTACAACAAGTACGCTGGCGAATGTCACAAGATCTTAGGACCTTATGTTTTCAGCAGCGAACGTCACTTACAGATTCCAGAGAGCGAATTACTTAAAATGGTTCGTGATCTGCGAATGCCTGATAACAGTGCCCCGGTTGCCGAGCGAATCATGCATAAGTATTTACTGGAGCCATTGTCAGGATTCTTCTTTAGCTATGACGAAAGCTTACAAAAATTAGCCGAGCGTTTAGAGAAAAATATAGCACCACTGAAAATTATTAATGGCGAAGTTTTAGTTTGGGGTGATTATTACCAATCTATCTTCGCAACGTTTGTTCATCTGTTCCGAAATGCTTTAGATCATGGAATTGAAACTCCGCACGAACGCGCCGAAGCCGGCAAATCCCCCA
>JAZKJI010000163.1:0-18328 GCA_040384405.1 Bdellovibrionota bacterium | reverse complement strand
GGCTCCTTCAGCGAATGGACCGGAACTCATTATCCGCGTTCAAGACGATGGAAAAGGTATTGATCCTGCCCGCATCAAGGCCAAGCTCGAAGAAAAAGGCGTTCATCTGCCATCATGGGATGATAAATCTTTGCTTGATTCATTATTTATGGACGATATGTCGTTAGCTCACACGATTACCGATATTTCCGGGCGTGGGGTTGGATTATCAGCGGTTAAAGAAATGGTTTTAGCTAGCGGCGGCCGCTTAGAAGTGAAAACTAAACTTGGCGAAGGCACTTGCTTTGAAATCGTTCTTCCGTACGTTAAAGAACCAAAGATTTTACATCTTCCACAAGTTCCCAGCAAAGCTGCTTAAAGGACTCAAAAGTTCCCCGCGAGAACTCTGATTACATTCAGATCCAAATAAAAATGGCGCTCTTACGAAGCGCCTTTTTCTTTTTAAGTGGTCTACTATTGGCAGTTTATACTGTTAAAAATTCCAGATCCGGTTTTCGTTTCCGCTGTTACACACCGGGTGAATTTTCCTACGATAGCTTTCGTGAACAATGGTTTATTCTTTTTACCGTATTTACAAACCAGGACCGGTGTTAGATCTTTCAACGTCCATCGATGAGGCAAATTCGAGTCTGCGTTGTCAGGCGCTAAATCAGCCTCTTGCTTGGGATCACCATCATAAATTTTATTTTTTTTCAATGGGCAAACAATGCTCGTCGCTGAAAAGGCGAATTGAGAAAATAAAATAGCGGCCAGAAAAAATACTTTATTCATGCGAACTCCGAAATCTCTAGGTCTGACCCGATTCCATTTTATCTTTAATAAATTTTGCCCACACCGTTTTGATTTTTTCTTGGAAAACTTTGGAAGAAAATGGCTTAACGATGTACTGGGAAACCCCGGCCAGTACGGCTTCGGTGACTTGGTCACGTTCAGATTCGGAAGTTAGAAGTATGAAAGGAAGATACTTAAAATCATCGGTTGCACGCACTTGTTTCAGCAAATCGATGCCCTTCATTTTGGGCATATTCCAGTCTGAAATCACCAATTCCACCGGATATCCCTGGGTGGATTGCTGAATAAGGTACTTCAGAGCCTCTTCCCCGTCCGATGCTTCGGCGATATTCTTGTACCCAAGCGCCTTTAAGTGATTCTTCACCAGGTCACGGATTGAGGGCATGTCATCGATAATAAGTATGCGAGTTTCCAGAGAAAACATAGGCCAACCTCTTTTCCCAATTCTGGATATTCTGGGATTAAAGGGCAAGGCCAGTCCCCATTCTGCTGTGCATTATTTTTCAAAATACCCCTGAGCTTGCAGGCATTTGGGATTTTTGATAGGGTCTTGAATCTTGTTGAACCGAAAGGACCCTAGCGATGGCAAAAAAGTCAGGCCGAATTATTGTAACACTTGAGTGCACCGAGGCCCGCGCTGAAGGCAAACCACCTTCTCGTTACACTACTACTAAAAACAAACCTAAAACTCCTGGACGTATGGAAAAGAAGAAGTACAACCCCAATCTTCGCCGCCATACCATCCACCGCGAGACAAAATAGTTAATGATTCTAACTGATCAGCAGATCTTAGAAAGCATCGATAAGGGAACAATCAAAATTGCTCCATTCGATCGCGCATCTCTGGGAACTAACTCGTACGACGTTCACTTAGGTAAAACTTTGGGCGTCTACGTTGATTCAGTATTAGATGCTAGAAAACATAATCGTATCGAGACCTTCGAAATTCCCGAAGAAGGTTATCTACTAACTCCTGATAATTTCTATCTCGGCGTAACCCACGAATACACGGAAACCTTGGAACACGTCCCGTTTCTAGAGGGAAAGTCCAGTGTAGGTCGCTTGGGAATCGATATTCATGCGACAGCCGGTAAAGGTGACGTCGGATTTTGCAATCACTGGACGTTGGAAATTTCGGTTAAAAAACCGGTTCGCGTTTATGCGAACATGCCGATTGGTCAGCTAATTTATTTTACCGTCAGTGGCCAGGTCATTAATCCTTATAATACGAAGGCGTCTGCTAAGTATAATGAAGTCCGCCCGACTCCGATGGAGTCGATGATGTGGAAAAATCAGTTTTAAAAACAAAAACTTGTTTGGTTCGACAAGCGTAAAATTCTGGTCAAATCATTTGGCTCTTCTTTTTCAAAGCGTGCATCGAAAAGTGATGGATGCATGTACTCCCAGTCTGTCATTTGCCAAACTTTACCGGCGGTTCGATACAAACCACCTTTTTCTGCAAATTTTTGATCACGATCGCGCGAATCGCTTTGCCATTTTTCCCGTCTGATATCCATTTCTGTGAAATATGCATCGGGTCCCGTTTTAAAATGGGGATTTCTAAATGGCAGCCAGTAACGGGCTAGACCCATCCATACTCCATAACCTTTTTCATCAAAGCCCCGGCCGGCGATCACCTTATCGTATTCTAAATAATGATTCATGACCTTGATAGCGCAGGCGATATTTTTCTTTGGATCTAATAAATCTTCCTGTGCTTTTGCGCGATCTCCGCGAGTAATGGAATCGCAATTAAATCGCTTTTGCCAAACACTGACGACCGAGAGCTGAAACAGTCCCGTGCTGATAACACTTTCGCCGACGATGGCCGGTTCTTCGTTGGCGGCCTTTGCTCTGAATCCACTTTCTTTCGAAGCTAAGACCGATACAAATCGCATCCAAAATAAGATTTTCTTTTCGCGGTCTAGTTCCGGAAATTTTGGACAAAACTTTTGGATGTCGCCTAAGTTTCCGTCGGTCATAGCCGGAGCATTTTTGTCGATCTCGTTATAAAGAAATTCGGTCCACTCATCGACGGCATCATGAATTGAGCGGTTCCACCGAAATCCGTACCAATACGGAAGTGCATTTACCGAAGCTTTTGTTTCAAAGATTTGTTTAAGCAAATTGGATGTAAAAACAGTTTCTACTTTTGGTAAAACTGGTTCGGTAACTACTGGTGGCGGTTCAACGACCGAGGGCTGCTGAGCATCCGGTTTTGGTGCTTCAGGATTTTGCACGTCGGGAGATGGCGGGTTTACAATCGTGCTCGGATTTGTCGCTACAGGGGTATCGGTCACACCTGGATTTGTTGCTCCAGAGGTATCGGTCACCGGTGGATTTTGGGCGGCGTTTGGATCGACATTTTCTGAAGGTTGAGCGGGCTCGGTCGAAGGAGAATTTTCGTCCGATGGAGGCAAAGTTTTGGTTCCTGAATTATTCGCAAAAGTAACCGCGGCTTTTCGTCCGGAAGCATCCGTCGTTAGCGATGAAGATGCACCACAACCCACCATTAATAATAGCGTGACCGGTACCCCCAAAACTTTAAAACTCACCCAGAAATTTCGCATAAAACCTCTAGGCGAAAGCATCTCAAGTTTCACACCAAGTGTATTTGCTATTAGATTGAAATAACAGGGATTCTAAGGGAAGCGCTCGTAGTCCGCGCGCACATTTGTTGGACGGTTAGGTAGTTTCTTCAATGATCTTTATTAATCCCCTAGGATCATCCAATGGAAGATCGTGCCCACCCCAGGGATGTTCAGTGATTGGAACCTCCCAACGCTCGGCTAAACTTTGCATGCATTGGGGTGAAACCATGCGGTCATTTTTGGATACAACCAAGTGAACTGGAACAGGTGCATAATCTGGAAATTTCGCTGATTTTGCAGCCCATAATTGAGCCGCAAAGCTGCGCGGAGAAACCGGGTGGGATTTCATGTATGAAGCCCACGCTTTTATGTAAAATTGGTTTTTTTCTGGAGATGATAAAGTCATCTTTAGAACATGCTTTTCAACTTCAACGGCCGCCACTGCCGGTGGTGATAAAGAGGCCCACACAATCTGAACCATTGTTAGCCACGCCGACTTTTGTAATCGATGTAGCATTTGATCAGCACCGCTGCTGGTATTTATTAAAACCAGTTTATCGATTTCATTTGGGTAGAGTTCGGCCCATCGGGTTGCGATCATTCCACCAAAAGAAACTGCGAGAACTGTTACTCCACCTTGATTTTTTGCTGCGCTAAGTTGCCGACGAAGGTCCTGAACATAATCATCAATATTCCAAGGACTCTGTTCGCGAAATCTTTCGCCGTTACCTGGATACTCTAACCAAAAAAACTTATCACCGGGTTTGGCAGCTTCCATTGCGCCCTTAAACTCTCCCCAATGAAACTGCCCGCGACCCAGGCCCCTTAAACAAACCCAAGTGGTCGGCGGTTTTTCTTCGGCAGGTTTCTTATCGCTCATCCCGATTACTCCTGAATATTAAAAATATTAGACTATCTTGATTTCAGCTTACCTAAGTTACGAAAGCAATGATCAGAATTAAAACTCGAAGAAAGTAATATAGTCTTTGGCCAAACCTTGATCCTTACACTTCAAAAGGTCATGATTATCCCATGGACTTACAAAACTTTTTATCTGACATGTGGAAAGATTATTGCGACATCAACCCTCAAGCGGCAAAGATTCATCAATTGCTGACGGCCCAAGGTGAAAAAGTCGTAAATGATCACATAGCCCTTCGAACTTTTAATCATCCCCGCCTGGGCGGAATTAAATCCATGGCAAAACACTTTTTGGATTTAGGCTACATTGAAAAAGACGAATACTTTTTTAAAGAGAAAAAACTGTATGCCCGCCACTACGAACATAAAGATGGAAAACAACCAAAGATTTTTATCAGCGAATTAGAGTTAGAAAAGATGTCCCCGTTCGTGCAAAAGACAGTCGATCAAGTAGTTAGTCAAATGGACACGTCAATCATGCAAACTCCAAAGTTCATTATGGCCGGAAGACCCTGGGAAATGAATTCGATGACCTACGAAAAACTAGCCCTAGAAAGTGAATATGCTTCCTGGGTAGCAGCATGGGGATTCAGACCAAATCACTTTACGGTCAGCGTAAATCACTTAAATAAGTTCAAGCATCTACCAACACTAAACACTTTTCTGAAAGCCCAAGGTTTCAAATTGAACGGTTCAGGTGGCGAAATAAAAGGAACACCAAGAGATTATTTGGAGCAGAGTTCTACGATGGCAGCAGACGTTCCAATAACATTTAATGATGGATCAAGAAAAATTCCGGGATGTTATTATGAGTTCGCACTTCGCCACCGACTACCAAACGGCGAATATTATCAGGGCTTCGTAGCGAAATCGGCTGACAAAATTTTCGAAAGTACTAATCGAGCGAAATGATTTTCAGTAACGACATAAGCAACCGCACCAATGCCAATGCCAATGCTAATGCTAATGCTAATGCTAATGCTAATGCTAATGCTAATGCTAATGCTAATGCTGAAACGGATACCGAAACCGGCACCGGATTCAAAAGAAATAAATTAATGTAACAGGATTTGCGCGCCTAAGCTGCTTTAGCAACTTTGCGACGAATATACTCCATCGTTTGCGGATCCGATGGTTGCTTTGCCCAATTAGGGTGCGCTTCCAAAAAGATCTTCACAAGTTGCGCGTCGAACTGAGTGCCCGAGCAACGACGAAGTTCAGAATATACGATATCCGTTGGCAACCCTTTGCGATAAGCACGGGTTTCAGACATCGCATCGTAAGTATCAACGATTAAAATAATTCGAGCCATTAATGGAATACGATCACCCAAGATTTTGTCAGGGTATCCTGTTCCATCCACGCGCTCGTGGTGGCCGCGAACCGCTGGCAATAAATGGTGAAAGAAAATGTGTTGTTCAGCTAAAGGCTTAAGAATGTCTTCGCTTAAAAGCGGATGCGTTCGCATGATATCAAGTTCTTTTGCTTCTAATCGACCTGGCTTTGCAATGATCTCTTGGCCGATTCCCATTTTTCCGATGTCGTGAAAAATTCCGGAATACTCTGCAAGTTTTTGTTCGTATTCACTTAAACCAGAGTCTCTGGCAAGTTTTCGAGCTAGTTCGCCCACCCGGCAGCAATGCTCATAGGTAACGGGATCGACGGTTTTAAGACCTTCAAGTAAACTTGCGGTCGCGCCATGTATCCAATTCGGTATATCGCCCCATGTACTTTTACTCACGTGATTGGGCCCCCATATATCTTTATCGGTAGGGTTTTGCTGCCCCTTGAAAAAGATTTTCACTGTTCCAAGCTGATACAGGTCCTTCTTGCCAAAGCTTTTTTAAAAGCGGAAAACCAATATAAATGAATAGCCAAAACGAATATACCGACCCCACCGGGGAACATAAAATACCCATCCTTTTCGAGGACAATGACCTTTTGGTAGTCAGTAAACCTGCGGGCCTACCCACCCAAAGTACAGTCGATAAAAGAAGAGCAAATTTGTACGACCTGTTAAGAGATTCGCGCCGTTGGCCTTACTTGGGCTTACATCATAGGCTTGATGTCCCCACCAGCGGAGTCCTTCTTTTGGTTAAGAATCGTGACTACAACAAAGCTATCGCTGAGGGTTTTCGAGATCGCACGATTCATAAAACATATTACTGTTTATGCCGCGGACTTATTCCCTGGGACGAAATCGTCGTTGAAAATCATTTAAAACAAACCAAACTAAAAAACGGAAAAACCAAAATGACCGTCGTGAATTCCGGCGGAGATTGGGCAAAAACCGAGTTTAAAGTTCTAGGTCGCAGTACTTTGGAAACTGAATCCAGTGCTCTACCGTTGTGTACACTGGTCGAAGCAAAACCCTTAACCGGAAGAATGCACCAAATTCGAATTCATTTATCGTCTGCGGGATTTCCAATTTTGGGTGACGCGCTTTATGGCTCGGTCATCAAAGATATCAAAAGGCTCATGCTTCATGCCGCCGTATTAAAATTTATTCATCCGCGTACGAATAAAGAAATGACGATAACTTCTCCGATTCCCGCTGATCTCCGTACCCTACTTAAAAAGCAGATGATCACTGCGCCCTAATTTAAAACGACTTACCTGGCCCGAAATTAAAAATGTTGAAAACCAACGAAGCTGGGCCTGATAATGGAAGTACACAAGGGGTTCTTCATGAAATTTCAACTACCAGTTTTATTAACTGTTTTTTTATTTTTATCTTCAGCCATTGCCCAAACTTCTGCAGTCGTTGACGTTACATTAAATCCGATGGGAAGTTTCAAAGCGCAAACTTCGAGCGTGAAGGGTTATGTTACCCAAATCCCTGGCGGCTTTAAGGGCGAAAACATCACGGTAAATTTAAAAGACCTTAAAACCGGTGTGGGCCTGCGCGATGAACATTTGAAAGATAAATATTTGGAAGTTTCTAAATATCCAGAGGCAGTTTTGACTTTAGGAGAGGGAAAAGCCGGAAAAGGCACAGGGACTATCAAAGTACATGGGGTCGAACAACCAATTTCCGGTACCTATGAAGTGAAAGGAAAATTTTTAACCGCTCACTTCCCTCTTAAAATTTCGGATTTCAAAATTAAAGAAGTAAACTATAAGGGAATTGGCGCAGAAGACGAAGTTCAAGTCCATGTAACGGTTCCTATTCAAGCTGGCGCGGCCGCTTCAGCCGCAGGAACAAAACCAGTTCCGAAAAAGAAATAAATCCTTTCTAACTACTGACATTTATTGATCTTAGAAGGTCTAGGTCTTGCCTAGACTTTGTGAAATATTGTTTGAGAATCACAGTTCTCAAATGCAAGAATGTTACAACACCATGAGAATAACAAAAATCGCCTTTCTCTATATAGTTATAAGCTCCCTGGGTGTATCAAACGCCTGGGGCCAAACAACAACCACTTCATCATCAGCCGAAGAACAAGATATCGATGTTGATGTCGTCGAACGCCAATTGGAAAAGGAAGTTGATTTCGAAACAACTCGTCTGAAGATGCCAACGAAAGCTTGGAAAGTTCCTCAGACTGTTGATTACTCGAAAATCCTTTCTTTGAAATCATACGAAGATATGGTGGCCATCCAGAAAAACTACATGCCTTTGACCAAACGGTTTCAAGGTAGCTTAGGATTTTCTTGGCTGACCAACGATAACTTCTATACCAATTATGGATTTGAAGGGCGACTGGGTTATCACCTGGACGAAATGTATGGGTTAGAAGTGATCTATTCTTCCCTTAATTCTCAGTCGACATACAAAGTTGAAGATTTAAAAACGAAACAGGGATTAAGCGTCACCAGCTTAGTAACACCGAAATCATTTTTAGGAGCTTCATTATTTTTCAGCACCATGTACGGAAAATGGAGTGTCAATAATCGCTCGATCACCGCTTTTAATATTTACCAATCACTGGGTGCAGGAAAAATGACAACCACATCGGGCGACGCTGCCGATGCTTTCTTTTTTGGTTTAGGACAAATGACATCATTATCTAGAAACAGTTTTTGGCGCGTTGACCTTACTTGGTACTTTTACAACACCACAAATATCAACCAGCAAAAGCAAGATGCGAACTCATTATTCCTTACGGTTTACTGGGGCGGATTTATGCCTAAAGTTGGGAGTCGCCAATGAGAATACTGTTAACAACCTTGATCATTTCTGCGGTATTCGGTTCGCAAGTTGTGCAAGCTGACACTCGTGGGAATATTATTAATGCCTATAAGCAACTTCGCAGTTCAAAAAAAGTAGCCGGAAGAAATAAACTTCGGTTGCAAATTGCTGAAGGATTGCAAGATCTGCAATTCCCGGAAGCATCTTTACTGTATGTTTATCCGGTTCTGACCTCTAAAGACACTTCTAACCTTGCGACATCGGTTCCATTGTTGGATCGCGCGATTTCAAAAAGTGGAGAATCAAATCTTTATCGACTGGTTCCGGCAAGTTTGAAATCTTCCCTTGATAGTCCTTCGTACAAAGAATTTTTAATTCATCAGCAAGTTAAAGAAATGATCGCGGCAAATAATGTCAGCGGCGCTGAAGATTTGGTTCGTAAGAACGAAGGTCTTCCGTTACTGGCTTCACGTTATGCGGTTGCGACTGGATACATGCTGGCAAAAAATCCGAAAGCGTCACGACGGCTTTTTCAAGAAATCGCAGAGTATCGCACGAAAGCTCCGATTGATGACCGCCAACGTGGTCTAGCACTTTTAGGTGTTGCCCGTGCGTTCTATCAAGAAAAAGATTTAAATTCGGCGGCAACAACTTACCGCGAGTTCCCGAAAGATCATCCTTATTTCCGTCGAAGTATGTTGGAACTTTCCTGGGCGTTATTTCGTGCAGGACAATTCCGAAGTGCTTTAAGCCCCCTTCATTCGCTTCACTCTGATTTTTACGAAGGATTTTTCCAACCGGAATCACTTTACCTTCGTGCCATGATTCAGTTGTTCACATGCCGTTACGACGAAGCAGCATCGACGTTGGCAGTGTTCGACCGGACTTACCGCAATGCTTATTTCCAAATGCGTAAATGGTTAGACGAGCCACCTTCAAGCAAGAAAAACTTGGAAGAAGTGTTTCTGGTTTCAGAAGCAGCATCAAAAAAAATCAGCGATCGTATCGACTTTAAAGTTTTAAAGCTTCCATACCTGGTTGTGAGAACCGCAGTCGACGAGCCAATCACGGATGTGTTACTGCGCCGCCAACGAACGTTATTGAAAGAACGTAAGCGTTTAGATGTTTTATTTAAGGGCTTCCCGCCTTTACGTAAACAGCTAACTACTTTCTTAGATAAACGTATGCAACGTAACCAAGCACGTATTCTTGATCAATTAGGCGCAAGCGTCATCGGATATGCACAGGAAACTGAAGCTTGGTTTACATTGATGGATTTGATCCGCTTAGAAATTATCGAAGGTCAAAAAAATATCGCCCGCGGAAAAATGTATCTACCAAAAGATCAACCGCAAACAATTACCGAAACCTTAACTCGAAAATATTTTATCCAAAACGGATACCGCTTCTGGCCTTTCCAAGGCGAATACTGGCGGGATGAATTAGGAAATTATCAGTTTGTTGGGAACAACGTTTGTACGGCCCAAGAAATGGAAAGTGAATAATGAAAACATTAATCACACTTATTTGCGCAAGCCTGTTCATAGGACAAGTAACCTTAGCCCAAGAAGCCGCACCACCTGCACAAACTGCAGCTACGGCGACGACGACTAAGGGATCTAAGATTAACCTTAACTTTGAAAACGAGTTGATCGATGGAGCCATTGATAAACCGGATTTGGATATGTTTAAAAACCGTATCCCTAACCGCTTCAAAAAGCTTCTAAAAATCAGAGAGGATTTCTCCGGTGAAGTCCAAAAGGGTCAGGTGCAATTTGAACAAGCTCCGTAATATTTTATTATTAGTTTTGTGTACGAACGTTGCCCAAGCCCAAATTTTAAAAAAGGCAACAAAGGTTGAAGTTCCGGTTCAAAAACAAATGCCAAAGCTTGCTCCGGTCAGCGAGGCCCAAAATCAAGAGCCGGAAAAACCACAAATTAAAGCACCACCACCAAAACCCATCATGGTGAGCTTTCCCATTGAAGAGCTACCATCCGAAGTTGTAACTCCATTGGTAGATTCACCAAACGCGGTGGAATCAAAGCTAATCAGATTTAAAGACCGAAACGAAGGGGCACTTTACATCGCATCCCAACTGGATGAAGCGTTTTACAGCGGTTTACTTTATGGCTTCAGATACACACGACATATCAGCGAAAAATGGGGCTTCGGATTACTTTACGAAATGAAAAATGCCGGAACTTCTTCGAATGCTGACTCACTATCTGCTGAACCTAACGTTCGTCCTAACTTTGACCGTGCTCCGCAACTTAAAAATCGTTACGCACTTACCAGCGTTTATCGATTCATTTACGGAAAAGTCAGTTTTGGGAAAGAAATTGTGAAACCAATATCATCTTTTGCCCGCGTTGATCTCGGAATGGGAAATTATGACGGCGAAAATTTACCTTATTTTATCGGGTCTTTGAATAGTCAGCTGTTCTTTACTCCTAAAGACGCTTTTACTTTGGAACTTGGGATTGGGTACATTAATCAACCTAACGTTCTCTCTAAGAATCTTTCTGCCAATGTCGCTGCTGCTGCTTTGGATAGTTATGATAAGACTTGGGTCATCACCACCGAACTTCGCTTGAATTACTCTCGCTTCTTTTAACGGGCTTCTTTGTATTTTGAGTTTTTTATGGGCGCTCATTCTTTGAATGGGCGCTTTTTTTTGGGCGAGCTTTCGCTCGTCCTTTCTTTTTGGGACAACTGCAACTGGACAGGAAACTGTGTCTGCGACGGCGACGGCAACTGGGACTGTACTGAATTCTGAAACTGCATCTGAGGACTGCAAACCGAAAAACTCGGTGCCGGTGCCTGTCGCCCGTGAACCGTCGTCTGGGCCCGTGCCGGGGAAGTTGTCGACATTAGCATCAGCATTGGCATTAGTTTTAGTCTAGTTTTTGGTTTTGGGTTTTAGTTAGATTATTTTTCTTGTGTTGGCTGTTCGGTATTCCATTAACCATAAATACAAATATTGATCGAGCTTCGCTCGGTTATTTTCTTTTCTCGGTGCCCGCGATCTGTGTCTGTGATCTGTTGCTGTGGCGGTTAAGTTTTCGGCTTCTGATACTGATGCGGATGATGTTTCGGTCTAGATATCTGTTTTGGGATTTTGGATGCAAACGAAGTGATGCGACCCCCTCCCCACTTTCCCCTCCTGGGGCGACCAATCGACTTTTGATCAAGGGCCGAATGCAAGGCGGACGCTGCTCGGGGACGCGGAGGCGTGGCAGCAGCCACGTTGGAGCGGCACCGAGTAGTGGCCAACGAAGTCAGTCGGTCATTGAGCAAAATCGTCTCCGAGTCGAACCGAATTCGAACCGTGAGTACCGGTTTTCAAAAGGAGAAAAGGAAACAGCTTCGGTACGGACCTCATTACGAGGGCGCCGAAGCTGTTAAGAAGGGCGATGCCGTTATTTGGGCGACATCATCGTGACGTGTGGTGTGTGTAAGGACTTTTTTTATTCGGCGGCCGTTACCGGCCACCGAGACTGTTACTGTTACTAAAAAACTGAATATTAAATACCTAAATCGGAAACTACTGAGATGTTGCCCATTTTCCATTTTAGGTAGTTTTCTTCTACCATGTCCATGATTCGGCTTAGGCCTACGCGTTTATCGATGAAACCTACGAAAGAAAAAAGGGAGGAGCGAGGGAAGCGGCACACTGATTTTGGTTGAGAAGAAACTACCACGACCGGAGTTTTCTTCAACTCTGACTCCCATGGAACTTTCATTTCTAGATTATATGTTCTTTCGAATTCACGCATTGCCTGTCCACCGGTTAGTTCTGGTAAATTCCAATCAAGGATTACCAAGTCATATCGATTTTCAGCCATTAAACCCATTGCTTCGTGGGGATGTACTGCTACATCAACCTCGAAACCATGTTTCATTGCTAATCCATATTTTAAAACTGGTCCCAAATCTTGATCGTCTTCGACGACAAGAATACGACGAGTTTTTTTACATTTATTTTTCTTTGCTAAACGAGTTAGTCGGTCGTAAGCCAAGTTATAAGTATTTTCTTGGGAATTGGTTGCAGGGTTTGTTGTTGGTTTATTTTCCGGGACATCGCCTGCACTAATGGAATTGATATTTTCCAGGCTCATATACTTCCTCCTTGAAGCTTTTTTCTGAGTCATATTTTTCAGCATCTTGCTGAAATAAGATCAGTAATCTTTCTACTGACTGACTACTAATGCATGGCGTGTGCCATAAAACTTTCGTCCTGAAATTATGCTTGCATGCGTAATACAGCGATTTAGGAAAAGCTTCCTGAGGTAGAAATCTACACGTTGGGGAAAGTTGCACCCCGATTTTGCCTCAACTGTTTATTATTTAAGCTGAAGTCCAAAAGTCATTGGTATACGCATTGAAGCATATACATCTTTATATAATATTGTAGGGACAAATGACCCGTAAATTACGCGTTGCAGGTTTGTATCGCGGTAAAAGCGCAACGAAGATTTGTTTACTTAAATTTAGTTCACGGAAACGAACTGGATCAAAGTAATAAGCGGTCGGAAAACCTAATTAGCTCCAAGGATGGGACTAAATGAAGTTAAAAAAGATATTTCCATGGGATAACACCTTCTTCGTTGAAGGTACCAAACTCATCTTCATTTTAAGTATTGTCGCACTATTGGGTGCGGGGTCTTGGTGGCTCGTTAAATCTTTTGTTGAAACTGATCTTAATGTTCGTCTGGAACATGAATCCTTAAAAATCGAATCTACCATTCGCGAAAGGTTTGAAACCTATGTAAATAGTTTAGTGCATATTCGAAGCTCACTTCTTATCTATGGAATTCCTTCACGGGATCAATACCGAAAGACAACCCACCTCCTGGAACTAGGCTCTAGATATCCTGGAATTCAAGGTATCGGGATCGCACAGTTAGTTCAAAAAAATGAAATGAACGAATACAATATCAAGAATCGCAAAGAGCTTCCTGGCTTTAGCGTAAAGCCTCCGGGTGTACGAGAATTTTATGCGCCACTGACCATGGTTGAACCCAACGGCTGGAGAAATCAGGCGATCCTGGGTTACGATCTTCTTTCAGATTATACCCCTCAACAAGTAATTCGAGATTCTATTAGTACCGGGTTACCTGTTTTATCGGCGCCGATGAATTTGGAATTAGCATTAGGCGCACCCGCTCTTCCGGGTTTCTTGCTGGTACTTCCTTTTTATAAATCTGTCGAAACTCCGCAAACCTTTGAAGAGCGTAATCAGTTAGCCCACGGTTTAATCGTCGCACTTTTTAACGGCCGAACTTTTTTTGAAGGAACGTTTGGCTCGCCATCGTTAAAAAATGAAATCGTTAATTTCCGCGTTGAATCGCTTGATCAGAATGCCTTCCGATCAAAAGTGTACGAGCGGTTTGATATGCCAGAACCCGGTGGCCGCGTTCTTCATCACCAGCGTGAAATCGAAGTTTACGGTCAAAAATGGAAAATTTCCCTGACAACCCTACCCCACTTTTTTACCCAGGAGGATAAGTATACTCCGCTGATCGTTGCGATTGTTTCATTTTTTATTCTTTTGTTAATCATGTTAATTTTCATGACGACCGTAAAACAATTACGAGCGGAAAAAGTTAAAAACGACGCGGTCATCGAGAAACAAATTATCTCGCGAGATCAAATTAGAAAACTGCGCAAACTAAATGAACTATCCCGCAAAGTATCTGATGCCTCCGAAATGGATCAGCTGATCGGAATTTATTTTGTAACCATTTTAGACCTGGATGGCAGCACTCACGGATTTCTTTACTTTAGTGACGATAATCCTGCAGATAAACGCTTGCATTTGCATAATACCAGGGGCTTTCAAGATTCTAACTTCGTCAAACCAAGTCTAGAGGTAGTCGAAGCTCAATTCATGTTGAGCAATCAAAATTATTTACGACGAAATGGACCGGATTCTGATAGCATCCTTGGATTTTTCTTAAAGCAAAAACAAATCCCTAAGTTTTCTGATTGGTTAGTGTTTGGTATTCCATCCCGGGAAGATGGAAATAGTGGAATATTATTTTTGGGCCGCACGGACGGAAAACTATTCAGCGAAACAGATGTCGAGTTTGTCGAGAGCTTCACGTCCCAAACGGGAATTAGCATTGATAACTTGAAATTATTCCGCCGCGCCCAGGATTCAAGCCATTCTAAAAGTTCTTTCTTGGCAAACATGAGCCACGAAATTAGAACTCCGCTAAATGCAATCATCGGCTTTTCGGAAATTTTATTCCGTGACGAAGCAACCCCTGAACACCGTGGGCACTTGATTGAAAATATTAAAAAAAATGGATTACAGTTAACCAGGATCATCGACGATATCTTAGATATCTCCAAAGTCGAAGCCGGCCGCCTGGTTGTTGATTTACGGCGAACTTCATTGGCCAATCTGATCAACGAAGTTCATTCAGTTATGTGTTTGCGCTCGCAACAAAAGGGAATCGAGTTCCGCGTCCGTGGCCGGGGAAAACTTCCTGATTTTATTGATACCGATGAAGTCCGTTTGAAACAAATTTTGATGAACCTGGCTGGAAATGCCATCAAATTTACCGAATCTGGTTACGTCGATTTGATCGTGGAATTCGTTCAAGACCGCGAAAAACAAAACATGATTACCTTCTCGATCCAGGATTCCGGAATCGGAATGAGTCCCGATCAGGAAAAGAATCTCTTTCAACCTTTTTCCCAAGCCGACGCAACTGCTACTCGAAAATTCGGCGGAACTGGATTGGGGCTTTCAATTTCCAGAAAATTAGCCCAACAACTGGGTGGAGATATCGAAGTTGTTTATACCGAATTAGGAAAAGGTTCGATGTTCAGAGCATGGGTAAAGGCCGGAGATTTAGTTCAAGCTGATTGGCAAGAGCGCGCTTGGGATTCAACTTCTTATCTAAACTCTGAGGAAACCTGTGCAGGTTCTTTCGACGCAAAACGCCTCGCCGATAAAAAAATTCTGGTGGTCGAGGACTCGGAAGATAACCAAGGAATCTTTGAATTTTTTCTGAAACATGCGGGGGCGGACGTTGAAATTGTGGATAATGGCCTCGACGCGGTTAAAAGAGCGGATGAGGGAAATTTTGATCTTATTTTAATGGATATACAAATACCTTTAATCGATGGAAAGGAGGCTACCCGCCGAATTAGGGCCCATGGATTTGAAAAGCCGATCGTGGCTTTGACAGCCCATGCCATGCCTGAAGAAAAAGAAAGTTGTTACGCAGCCGGATGCAATGGTCAAATAACCAAACCCGTATCTGGCGAAGATTTTGTCTTAAGAGTTTCTCATTACCTGGAGGGTGCAAATGACATTTGAAATACCAAAAGCTTCGATCGACAGTTACTTACAACGTCGATTCCAAGATTTAGATAAATTTAAAGAAGCATTAACTAAAAAAGATGCGGATGTTTTTATGAAAATCGGCCATCAAATTAAAGGTAACGGCGTTACTTTTGGTTTTCCCGGCTTGTCTGATTTAGGAATGAAGATGGAACAAGCGGCCAGTGCCCATTCCTATGAAAAACTTCAAGCCTTGGTTTCGGAATACGAAACTCAGATTCAAGCGGCAAAGAAAAAATTGGAATCTTAAAAAAAATACGACCATCAATTCCCTGATGGTCGTACAAACTTAACAAATATTATTTTCTAACCTTGGTTTAACTTTCGTTAAACCATTCGAGTTTCTGCTTCGATCTCTTTTAACTTACGATACAAAGTCTTTCTGTCGATTTTAATGTCTTTCGCCGTTTTCTCTTTTGCTCCGTTATTCTTTTTCAAAGCAAAACGTATGTAAGATTTCACGACTTCATCCAGGCTGAGCAATCCCTTTTCACCGACTTCTTCGATATTAAAGCTTTCGCTGGCCTGCTTAACGTTCTTAGGCATTTCATAAAAGCTTAAGTCCTGAGGTTGGATCGTTGGTCCTGGGCTTAAGATAACCGCACGTTCAATGGTGTTTTCCAATTCACGAACGTTCCCTTGCCATGGATTTTTAAGAAGTGCTTCAACTGCTTCTTTCGAAAACCCTTCTAAATGGCCTTGGCTGTTTTCGGATTTATATTTATCGAAAAAGTATTCTGCCAAAGGTAATACGTCTTCTGGACGTTCACGTAATGGTGGAATTCTAATTGGAATTACATTCAATCGGAAATAAAGATCTTCACGGAATCGGCCTTCGCTGACTTCTGACTGTAAATCCCTGTGAGTGGCTGCGATGATGCGCACATCGATATCGCGCATTTGGTTTTCACCGATTCGCTTAATTTTTCGCTCTTGTAGTACACGTAATAATTTAGCTTGAAGACCTAAATTCAAATCCCCAATTTCGTCCAAGAATAACGTTCCGCCCTCGGCTTCTTCGAATAGTCCAATTTTTTTATCATGAGCGCCGGTAAAAGCACCTTTTGCATAACCAAATAATTCCGACTCCAAAAGATTTTCTGGAATCGCCGAACAATTAATCGCAACAAATGGAGCTTCTTTACGGCTGCCTGAATAATGAATTGTACGGGCAACGATTTCTTTTCCCGTTCCGCTTTCACCCGTAATCAGAACGTTCGCCGTGCTGTTAGAAACACGTCTAGCTAGATCAACGACTTTTCTAAAAGTGGCACTTCGACCGACGACGCCGGCAAACCCTGAATCATCTTTATCTTCAGCAATGGTTTTAAGGACAGAGTTTTCTGACTTAACATTAGATAAGTATAAAGCGCGCTCAACCGAAACTTGTAACTGCGGGAAGTGAATTGGTTTTACAACGAAGTCATAGGCACCAGCATGAATGGCCTCGACTGCGACTTCCACACTCTTTTCAGAAGTTAATAGGATGACCGGAACTTCGATACCCTTGGTCTTCATCTCGCGCACTAGATCGATTCCGGAAAGTCCAGGCAGCATAAGGTCGGCGACGACAACATCGCAAGCCACAGGCGATTCTGAAAGCTTCTTTAAAGCATCTTCAGCATTATTAAAGATAATGGTTTCGTAATCCCGTAAACGAAAGAAAGCTTTAAGCAGCTCACAAATATCTTGATCATCATCTATAATAATAATTTTAGCTTTTTGTTCCATGCTGTTGTCCTTTGTTGGCGGTTAAGTTCATTATTACCTCGGGATCCGCGGGGCGATTTTTACTGCAAATGTTCCCTTTTTCCCCAGGGAGGCAATCCATTAGCCTCCTCATTCAATTATAAGACATATAGCATGGTACGTACCATGCACCTCTAAATGCGTAGGAA
Source organism: Bdellovibrionota bacterium (assembly GCA_040384405.1). Taxonomy (GTDB): domain Bacteria; phylum Bdellovibrionota; class Bdellovibrionia; order Bdellovibrionales; family Bdellovibrionaceae; genus JAZKJI01. The sequence continues at coordinate 636 of JAZKJI010000163.1, read as the reverse complement.
TCGAGCAACAAGGAAGGAGGGATTTAGATATGAAAGTGAAAATTTTCTTTCAGAATTTCAAAGGTTTCGAACACCACTATAAATTCGTAGAGGGGGTTATGAAAAGGTGGGTAGGAAACCTCGAGCGCGAAAATCATCCAGATGAAATTCGAGTCTTCGTGAGGAAGACAAAGGATAAATCCTCGACCACTCCGCATTTTGAGTCAGAAGTTTTGTTAAGCGCTGGCCATCACAAAAAATCTTTCTTTGTAAAGAAAGACAGTGATAACTTTTTCGAAGCGGTTCGAAGAAGTGTGAAAGCACTTGAATCCAGACTTCGTAAAGATAGTGATAAAGGCCGTGATCGACATAGACAAAAAGGGACTTTACCAGGACCTTTTAATTTTGGCGATGGAACAATCCACTTCGAAGAAAGTACAAGTACGGTCGAAGCGGAAAACTAAATTATTTTAGCTGTTTATTTTTTTAATAAGTCGATGGTGTCCTATCCATGCAGTTTTTAGACGAATTGGAAATGGAACCAAAGACAAAACCGGCAACCCGTTGAAAAATAAGAAGGGCTCCCCTTCACAAAATCAACGGGTTGCTTTCTTTTTTGAATTGCGCTTGAATGCTTTCCATGAAAACTATTTTTAA
>JAZKJI010000162.1:26999-31442 GCA_040384405.1 Bdellovibrionota bacterium | reverse complement strand
CGTTGCTAACTTCACAGCGTCGTCAAACATTCCGATCTCATCGGCAAATCCCAGCTCTACAGCTTTCGCTCCAGTAAACACCCGTCCATCGGCATAATTTGCCATGACCGCCGCCGACAATTTTCTTTCTGTCATAACTGTTGTTTTAAATTGATCATAAACTTCGTTGATCATTTCCTGAAACAAAGCCCGCTCGTCGTCTCTCATCGGACGATACTCAGCTCCAGAGTCTTTAAATTTTCCAGAAGTAATCGTGTACCTTGAAATATGGGCCCAATCATAAAGTTTTTCTAAATTAGCAAACTCCATGATCACACCAATGGACCCAACCATCGCACCCGGAGCAACGATAATTTTATCACACGCAACGGCCGAGTAATAAGCACCACTCGCCATAATCCCCGTCGATACACAAACCACAGGCTTTTTTAATTCATCTCGAACTTTTTTAATCGCTGCATACACTTCCTGAGAAGGTCCGACTGCTCCTCCTGGAGAGTTAACACTGATCACAACTGCTTTTACTTGATCGAGTTCTGAATACTCTTTGATATTCTTTAAGAATTTTTTTCCATTCATAATGGCGCCTTCAAGCTCCATATGAAGAACAGAATTTTTTTGAATCGATGGTTTAGAGCTGTCAGGAAACATTTTTGCTCCACCAACTCTTAATAAAATTCCCAGGACAATTAAAACTGCGATGACAATAAGTGTACGGCCGAAATATTTTCTCATATGCCCTCAAACGAAAAAAGGAGACCTATTAAGTCTCCTTTTTCCAGGACGTTTTTGTCACGCCTATTGGTGTTACGCTTTGTCTGTTTTACTAGCTGCTTTAAGCTGATCTGCGAAAAGGTCGCCCAAGCTTGTACGAGAAGTGGCAGTTGCCTTCTTAACGTAGTCTTCAACGTCCGCTTTCGATTCACGAAGCTTAACAAGTTTCGCAGAAAGACCAATCTTACGAGCGTCTTTATCGATAGTGATAACTTCAGCTTTGACACTTTGACCAGGCTTCACCACTTCATCAGGATGAGTGATTTTGTCCGTTGAAAGTTCAGAGATGTGGATCAAACCTTCGATATCGCTCTCAAGCTCTACGAATGCTCCGAAATCAGCAGTTTTAGTGACTTTAACGTCATGCTGAGAACCGATTCCGTATTTGCTTTCGATGGATGCCCAAGGATCGCCTTCAAGTTGCTTAATACCTAAGCTGAATCTTTCGTTAGCGATATCAACTCCAAGTACAACCGCACGAACTTTTTGCGATTTAGCATATACTTCAGAAGGATGATTTACCCGTTTAGTCCAAGAGAAGTCAGAGATGTGAACTAAGCCGTCAATACCTTCTTCGATACCAACAAAGATACCGAAATCAGTAACGGACTTAACTTCACCTTCAATGATTGTTCCTGGCGGATAGCTTTCTTTAAGCTCGACCCATGGATTTGCCATTAACTGTTTCATTCCAAGGCTGATACGGCGATTTTCCATATCAACTTCAAGAACTACGACGTCAACTTCGTCGCCTACGTTAACAAGTTGGTTTGCGTGTTTCACACGTTTTGTCCAACTCATTTCGGAAACGTGAATTAAACCTTCGATACCGTCAGTTAATTCTACGAAAGCGCCGTAATCAGTAACGGAAACAACTTTTCCTTTAAGTTTCTGACCAACTGGGTATTTCTCTTTAACAGCTTCCCAAGGATCAGTTTGAAGTTGCTTGATACCAAGACTTACACGTTCTTTTTCTTGATCGTATTTTAATACTTTAACTTGAACTTCATCACCCACGTTTAACATTTCAGAAGGATGTTTGATACGTCCCCAGCTCATGTCAGTGATGTGAAGTAGTCCGTCCATACCGCCAAGATCGATGAAAGCTCCGTAGTCAGTGATGTTTTTCACTAACCCGATAACGATTGATCCCTCTTTCATTGAATCAATAGTTTGAGTTTTCAAGCTCTCGCGTTCTTCTTCAAGAAGAGCACGTCGGCTAAGTACGATGTTGCCACGCTTTTTATTGAATTTGATAACTTTGAATTTGTACTTCTTGCCGATGTACACATCCATATTACGTACCGGGCGAAGATCAATTTGAGAACCTGGTAAAAATGCTTTAACGCCGATGTCGACGCTTAAGCCGCCTTTAACTTTGGCAACCACAGTTCCTTCAATGACTTCTTCATTCTCTGCTGCTTTGGAAATATCTGTCCAAGCGCGGAGCATGTCGGCTTTGTCTTTAGACAAAACAATCATTCCGTTTTCATTTTCGATGCGATCGATAAGTACTTCTACTTTATCTCCCGGATTTACATCGCGTTTACCATCGAGCATACGGAACTCGTTGATTGCAACTAACCCTTCAGATTTGTAGTTAATGTCGACAAGTACATAATCAGATTGAACTTCGACTACTGATCCTGTGACGACGTCACCGACTTTGTAATCCTGATCTTGCATGGCTTGGGTAAAAAGCTTTTCGAATTCAGTGCCTTTACGTCCCAACTCTTCTTGGCTTCCTAGAACTTTGATATCTTCCGCATCGAGCATAGCAAGAACTTTTGCTTTCTCCTGCTCTGCCTTACTTAATTGTTTTGTCATATATCGTTGTAAAACCTCCTGAGGAAAGAGCCTCCCATAACGTTAAACGCCGGACCCTATCCTGATTTAATGAACTCAAGTTTTATGTTCTGGGTGGGAAAATTGTCAAAAGGAGAATAGAAAACAGGTCTTTAACGCACCGGGAGGCGGATGAACTCGGTATGCTGGCAGCGGTGGGCTGTCCGCTGTGCCTGTCTGGTGCTTGGTTAATCTGTGCCGGTGTTATCAATTTTTACTGCTGAATGCTTTCTCGCTTTGCCTTTTCTTGGGGTAATTTACGAATCTTGTCCTATTTGGGCTTTGTGTTCGTAAAGTTTACCTGGGGGGCTTTGCTGGCTTTATAGGCAGGGTTGTTTTTGATATGAGGACAGGTATGAAACAAACTATTATTACATTAGTCCTTATAGTGTCGTCCCTATTTTCCTCGTGGGGTTTTAGCTCGCCCTTAACGTCGGCAACTGTTTCGGAAATGAGTGTTCGCCTTCATAATGGTGCCGAAAATGACTGGGATATCGCCAAGCTTCATTATGATAAATATCGAGTCACAGAAGTTAGAGACAATGCTTTAGGACTTTCTGGTGAATTTTCAACGTTGCAGAATCGAATCAAAGAACTTCAAGGTCTTGAAAAGAAACTTCCTAAATCTGCTCGAAATGCTGTGAAAACAATCGATGAGATTCTTTCAGCTCTGGCCAAGGCTGATCTTTCAAGTTCCAAAGCGCGACACCTGTTATGGCAGTTGGCTGAAACGACAGAGGCTTTTAATAATAATTTTAAGTTTCCAATTAAGCGAAATGTTAATTTAGAAATTCTACCTATCGAAGCAGCGATAAATTTAAGTAATCCAGCGATGGCATCCAATGCGAAGCCCGCAAGCAATATTGACGCGAAAAACTCAAAAGATTCCAGCAAACTAAATCCTCCGGACTCAACCTTCTGGAAAAATCCCGGAAACATTTCATCGAAGAACCTATTTTTTGGATTCAACCGGCAAAGTGCACTTAAGCTTTCTGAGCCATGCAAATATGAAGGTCCAAAAGACAGTTTTGGAACTACGGGCGGTTTTGATATTTCCTGCGACGGTAAAGAATATAAATTAAAATTCGGACCGGAAGCTAAGACCGAGCCATTTGTCAGTCGTATCGTGCATGCGATGGGGTACAACTCTCTGGCGTTCGATTACAAAACAGCTTTACGAGTGAAGTACGACCGCAAACTATTGAAAGAATATAATTCTCGAAAAGAATTGGACGTCGACGTTAAAGTATTAGCTGGCTTGATAAAAATTTTTAGCGTTCACCTTCAAAAATATTTAAACCCATTTACGGATGTGGTTGCCGGAGCTGAATTAGTAAACGGTTCAGTCATTAGCTCTGAAGCGCTACGGGCAAAGTTACTTAAACAATCAAATGAAAAAGCTGAACAGGATGACGGTAATTACAATTTAGAATTCGAATCTCAAATCGTAAATTTAGTTTTGAAAGGCACTTGCATCGAGCCTGAACTGGATCAGGGTCTGAAGAACGTCGGCTCATGGTCATGGAACGACTTAGGACATGATGATTTACGGGAAACGCGTGGGTTCGGCTTTCTATCGGCGTTTCTGAATATTTATGATGCACGATTAGACAATAACCGCCTTCGCGCCAAGAAAACCGCAGATGGTTATGAGCTTCTTCATTACGTAAGTGATTTGGGAAGCGGTCTTGGTGATGCTCGGGGAATCGGCTTTTATTTAGACGGTGAAGTAAATAAATTCCCTTGGACATTTTTAAATACTAACGAAGATGGACGCGTCACGGTCTCTCGGTTCAATACAACGGAAGAAAACGATTCTTTTAG
>JAZKJI010000162.1:23746-26989 GCA_040384405.1 Bdellovibrionota bacterium | reverse complement strand
AAGACGCCCGCTGGATGGCCAGAAAGATCGCGGAAATTACTGAATCCCAATGGACAGATGCTTTGATCGCATCAGGTTTTTCCGCAGCCGAAGTAAAATTATATACCGAAAAACTAATCAGCCGCAGGGATCATATGCTTTCGCAATTGAGTTTTGAATTTAAAAAGCTGCGTCCGGCTGGGACAAGAACCAGTTTCGATTTTGATCCGACGAAGGAAGACGTGCCCACGTCCTCTACGGGAGTTAAAGCACCCATCAATGGATTAAAGGTTGTTAAAGGTAAAGCGGTTGCTCTGTAATTCTACAATCCCGTTTTCTTTTTAAAGTAACGGGTAAAATTAAAAGCCAGCGGCCGGAAGCCATAGGATTTCATTTCTTTATAGGCTTTTTTTGCGTCCCAACCATTAGTAAATACACGGTACAAACCTACCATTACCCCTGTACGCTCCCGTCCATGGGCACAATGGATGTAAAGCGGACGTAAGCTTTTGTCGTTCATGAACTTTTGCATCTGCGCTGTTTGTTCGTCAGTGGGCGCCTTCCAACCATCTAGCGGATAGTGAATATATTTAATCCCTAATGCGGCCGCGGCCTCTCGTTCAAAAGCATCCACTTCTTCATCTTCTGACATATTCACTATTGTTCGAACCCGCCTCTGACGAAGCTCTTTCATTTTTTCCATAGTATCAGGAAAAGAGCCACGTAAAAGATCAGGCTCAACCAACCCCAATCGGTCGATTAAGGTATTCGGTGTACTGCCTGAAAATGCGGGAAGCGAAAAAGTAATAAAGAGTAATACGACAAGTGATGATAATACGGCTGCCTTCATTGATCCTCCATGATCGCTGAACGTCATTAAAACGATTTTTTTATATTTATTAATTTTATCCTGAAACGGATCAAAAATCAGAGATACGTAATCGTCCCGCAAAAACTCATCATTCGTCGCGGATTCACGTAAGCCCTACGGCGAGCCTAGTGTAAGCTCTTGTACTTACAGCTGGGCCGATAGGCAGGTTTAATTTCTTTGGTAGTCATCCTGGTATCGAACGATATCATCTTCTCCGAAATAACTTCCAATTTGTACTTCAACAAATTCCAGCACTTCATTGCCAGTATTTCTTATCCTGTGTTTTGCACCCAGTGGGATATGAATATGAGTACTCCGCTTTACGGGAATTACTTGGTCATTCAGTACTACTTCACCAATTCCTCGCGTGACAATCCAATGCTCTTCCCGTTTTGCATGGGACTGATAAGAGATTTGCGCGCCTGAGTTAACCACAATCACTTTTGACTTAAACAAATCCGAGTCACGTAAGATTTCAAAACTTCCCCATGGTCGATTTTCCTTCGGCGGAACTTCCGTGGTTTTTGAAAATTCTGTAGTTTTTAAAATTTCCACTACGTCTTTGACGTTTTGGGAAAGTCCTTTTTTGGCGACAAGAATCGCATCAGGTGTGTTTATGACGACACAATTTTCCATTCCCACAAGTGCAACAATTTGTTCCGATTCATTCCGTATATAATTACCTTCTGAACTGATCTCCATCACACGTCGATTATTGGTAGCTGGAAATTTGCGACTCAGGTCACTGACGGCATCCCAACTACCCACATCGCTCCAACCTATATCAGCGGGAATCACGCGTAATTGATCAGAAGCTTTTTCCATTATGGCGTAATCTATGCTGATGGATTTTGTTGCATTATAAATCTCTTTTAACTGATTGGCGTCACCAGACCACTTTTGAAAGCGCGCCCAAATTTCTGGCTGAAGTTTTTCAAACAAGCTAATCATCGTCGAAACTTGAAAAATAAACATTCCGCCATTCCATAAAAACTCTTTTTGCGAAACAAACTTTTCCGCCGTCTGCAAATCTGGTTTTTCATGAAAGCGATTTACCGTGAATACACCAGCGGAAGTCTCACTTCCACTTTCGATATATCCATACCCGGTTTCTGCATATGTTGGTTTAACTCCAAGCAAAACAACTTGGCCCTGTTTTGCGACTTCTTCCGCTTGACGACACAGTTTAATAAATTTTGCAGAGTTCGAGATAAAGTGATCGGCCGGAAAAATACCCACAACTTCGTGATCTTTTTGTTTTAGCTGTAAATAGCGGCAAACATAGGCAATAGCAGCCGCGGTATTTTTTGCGGAAGGCTCGGTCAAAACTTCGAAACCAATTCCCAGGTTAGTGATTTCATTTTGAGTGAGGTTCTTTAAATGTTCGCCCGTGATAACTTGCCCAGCTCCAAGCTCTGCCAAGCGCTCTAGCGTCATAGAGTGAAGCGTCTTTCCAAAAAATTCCATGAACTGCTTTGGCAGATTTTTTCGGGACACCGGCCACAATCGTGTACCGCTGCCACCAGACAGAATTACTGGAATCATTTTTCCTCCAACGCTTATGAAAGTTTTAATGCACGCCCGTCCACAGTCAACCGGGACAAAAAGGTAACATGCAGTGTAGAGGAAACACACTAGTCCAGTCCGTTTTCGTCTTCCCGTGTTGTTTTTGCTTCAGTCATCTGTGCCCTCTGCACTTCACTCTGGGACTTGTGTCCTAAATCTTTATATCAAGCAGTGCTTCAGAGAGGAATTATCATTGAACACCCAAGCTTTTCCCGCAATTATTAACGCCAACCTAGGAGCTCATCATGAACATTCCTTTCATCGATTTGAAAGCACAATATCGGGTCTTACAAAGCGACATTCAAACTCGCATTAATAACGTACTTGAGCACGGCGGATACATTAATGGTCCTGAAGTTTTAGAACTTGAAAAACAACTGGCAAGTTATACTGGCGTTAAATATTCACTTACTTGTGCAAGTGGCACTGATGCATTGTTAATACCGATGATGGCTTTAGGAATCGGTGCTGGTGACGAAGTTATCACTACACCTTTTTCATTTGTAGCTACGGCCGAAACGATCGTGTTATCAGGCGCCCAACCTGTTTATGTCGATATCGATTTAAAAACATTCAACCTAGATGTTACTCAAATTGAAAAAGCCATTACCAAAAAAACAAAGGCAATCATTCCGGTTTCTTTATACGGTCAGATTTGCAATATGGACGAGATCAATGCGATCGCCAAAAAACATAATTTATTCGTGATCGAAGATTTAGCGCAAAGCTTCGGCGCGACTTACAAAGGAAAAAAAAGTGGTGCGGTTTCCCTGGTTGGAGGAACCAGCTTCTATCCGGCAAAACCACTTGGATGTTACGGAGATGGC
>JAZKJI010000162.1:0-23736 GCA_040384405.1 Bdellovibrionota bacterium | reverse complement strand
GACGATGAAAACTTATATAGCGCGATGAAAGAAGTTCGCGAGCACGGTTCCGCAAAAAGATACTATCACACTCGTTTAGGGCTCAACGGGCGTTTAGATACCATTCAATGTGCAATTTTACTTTCCAAGCTAACTCGCTTTGACTGGGAAGTTCAACGCCGAAATGAATTGGCAAAAAAATATAATGATTCATTTAAAGACCTTAAAGGAAAAGATTTTTCAATTCCGCACGTAGAGGCAAATTGTACGTCCGTTTGGGCGCAATACACTTTAACAGTTGGTGACCGTGCGACTTTCCAAAAAAATCTGCAAGACAATGGTGTCCCAACGAGCGTGCACTACCCGCTCATAATTCCAGATCAACCTTGGTATAAAAATAAATTAGCGTCCCATCAGGGCGAATTACCAAAAGCGAAATGGGCAGCCGAACACGTTGTCAGTTTGCCTTTGTACCCTGATATGCCAAATGATATTCAAGATCGCGTGATCGAAGTCGTCAGAAAGGCGTTATCATAATGGATTTCAAACCACTCGCAAAGCCAGTCGTCATGGAATTTGGATCCCAGAAGATCACCTGGGGTGACGGCAAAAGCTTCGTACTATTTGCTGGACCGGACATTATCGAAGACGAGGGCCTGGTAATGGAGGTCGGCGAAGAAATAAAGCGAGTTACCCAGCGCTTAGGCATTCCCTGGATTTTAAAATGTTCTTACGACAAAGCAAATCGTCAGAGCCACAGTAAATTTCGCGGACCCGGAGTTAATTCTGCACTTTCTTCTTTAGATAAAATTAAAGGTAAGCTTGGTGTGCCGTTGTTAACTGACGTTCACGAGACTATTCAGGTAGCAGCTGCTGCGGAAGTTGCCGATGTCCTGCAAATTCCTGCATTCTTAAGCCGCCAAACCGATCTACTCTTAGAAGCCGCAAAAACAAATCGAGTAATTCATATTAAAAAAGGACAGTTTCTGGCCCCATGGGATATGAAAGCGATTACCCAAAAGGCGACCTCAACTGGAAATCATAAAATATTGTTGTGCGAGCGCGGGACTAGTTTCGGCTATAACCGTTTGATAAACGATATGACGGGACTTCCAGAGATGCGAAAGTTAGGATTTCCAGTAATTATGGATATCACGCATTCGACTCAATTGCCGGGCGCAGGTGCCGGCGGCGACAGCAGTGGTGGTCAAAGGGATATGGCTCCCGTATTAGCCCGGGCTGCTATTGCAGCGGGTGTCGACGGAATATTTTTAGAAGCCCACCCTCGTCCGGAAGAAGCTCTTTGCGATGGACCAACTTCGATTCGATTGAAGAACTTAGAACCAATGTTAGTTCATCTTCAAAAGATTTGGGCAACACACTTTAACTAGTTTTTTAGAATTCTAAACGGCATTGCCAATCAGCAATGCTATGTATTTATCTTTTAGTGAGTCTTCCTTTTAGAAAAACTTAATACGGCCTTTTTCAAGCAACTGCTTTTCTACTCCGAAACAAATAATGTGGTAGAGCATGATATGGCATTCTTGAATCATTGCCGTCGCTTTCCCTGGAGCACAGATTACTAAATCAGCAAGGCCTTTTGATTTAATTTCTCCACCCGTCGGGCCCGTAAGGACGATCGAGCGCAAAGATTTCTCGCGGCAAGCTTCAAGGGCGCGGATAATGTTTCTGGAATTTCCGGAAGTTGTAATTCCCAAGAAAATGTCCTTTGATTCACCTAAACCCTGCACCTGACGATGAAAGATTTCGTCATACCCATAATCATTGCCAACGGCAGTTAATAAGGATGTATCAACGTTAAATGCTATTGCTGGAAGTGAAGTTCGATCCTTCGTTAACTTCCCGACCATTTCGGCTGAAATATGCTGTGCATCAGCAGCGGATCCACCGTTACCAGCCGTTAAGAGCTTCCCATTCATCATGTAACTTTCCGCAATCCAATCAATGGCCTTTCCGACCGATTCATGAAGTTCCGGAGTTTCTAAGGATTGAGTCACCGATTTGACGGATTCTTTCAAAGATTCAAAAACAAAGTTTTTACTGTCCATTAAACTTGCCGCTTTCCTTGCCCGTTCATACTGGGGTTAGGGGTTGCATATCCCGAGGTTTATTTTTAGGCTCTAACTTTAGAGAGGATATTATGACTCTGTTGTTAAAACAACTTTTTGCTTTTCTACGTATGCTGAACTCAGATACCGGAACGAATCAGTTGGCATCCGGCCTAAGCCTGGGGCTACTGTTAGGCTTTGCGCCATTCCTGTCTCTTCAAACCCTGCTTGTACTACTGATAGTTTTCTTTTTCAGAGTCCAACTTGGGGCAGCTTTCCTATCAGCATTTTTCTTCAAATTCATAGCATTTTTATTCGACCCTTTGGCTGATAAACTTGGGCAATGGGTTTTAGAAATTCCAAGTCTTCGTCCTCTGTTCACGCAAATGTATAATATGCCGTTGGTTCCTTTAACCCGATTCAACAACAGCATTGTGATGGGGTCGATGATAGTTTCATTGATTCTTCTGGTTCCAAGTTATTTTGTTTTTAAAATGTTGATCGTAAAATACCGGGCCACTGTAGTTGCGCGATTCCGCGAAACGAAAATCTGGAAAACTATTTCGGCAACCAAATTTTACAATTGGTACCTTACTTACGAAAAACTTTATCTTTAAGGAATTAGCACCATGGCTGACGAAATAAAAACACCAAAGAAAATTAAAGTTCGTACCGGTATGATTCGCTGGGAAGCAATTGTTCCCGTGACGATTATTTTATTACTTATCGGAATTTACATGACCCTATTCTTCGACGCGAATATGCGCTCGTTGGGCCAATGGGGATTGTCGAAAGTAAATAAAGCTGAAGTAAATATCGGAAGCTTGGAAACAAGTTTTCGAAAATTATCATTCCGCTTGCAAGGACTGGAATTTACAGACCGCGTTTCACCAGAAAGAAATTTATTCCAAATTGGCGACATTCGATTCGACATGAGCTGGGACGCGATCCTTCGCGCAAAGGTCTTTATCGAAGAAGCTGGCGTAGAAGGAATTAAATACGGGCAACTGCGCAAAAAACCTGGTTACGTCCTTCCCGTAGAGCCTGAAAAAGAAGATGGGCCCTCACTCTTCTCGGCGTCTGCCGTAAAAGATAAAGCTCTGAACAAACTAGAGAGCGATTATTCGGATAACGTATTCGGCGATATCGCAGCGATGCTACAGGGCGGTACGTCCGCCGATCAAATCAAAGGCCTGGAAGACCAAATTCAAGCTAAACAAATGATCGCCAAATTCCAAAAAGATGTAGAACAAAAAAAGCTAGATTGGGATCAAAGAATTAAAGCACTCCCTCAGGCAGCATATTTCGAGGATGTTCGAAAACGATCCGCTTCAATTAAAACAAGCAACTTCAGCAATCCGCAGGAAGCGCTTCAAAACATACAAGCCGCTGATAAGTTAATTAAAGAAGTTGATGCAAAAGTAAAAGATATCCAGAAAACAAGTTCAGATGCACAGTTAGATTTTAAAAATCTGGATCAAACGGTCAAAGATATCGATCAACAAGTTAAGGCCGACATCAAGGACCTAGAAAAACACTTCAAGATTCCCAAGATCGATGCAAAAGCATTCGTGATGGCGATGGTTTCGGGCTACATTGCGCCTTACAAATCCGAAATCGATAAGTATTACAAAATGGCCTACAAATATGCTCCACCGAACCTAGTTAACAAGTCTGGTAAGGATGAAGAGGGTTACAAGATTCAACCCAGGGCACGGGCCGAAGGAATCTCGTACGAATTTGGCCGCCAGAATTCCTATCCACTGTTATGGGTCAGAAAAATAAAAATAAGCTCTGACCTCGGTAAAGACCCGCAAAATGGAAATATCGCAGGACAAATCAGCGATCTAACGACTAGCCAGATTTTAACAGGCAAACCAACCAAAGCAACTTTGGCCGGGGATTTCCCAGCCCAACAGTTATACGGATTTGCCACCGAGTTAACTTTTGATAATCGGACTCCAGAGAATACCTTGGTAGATTTAGTTGCTGATCTAAAAAGTTACCCGATTGCGAACAAACAAATTTTGAAAAATAAAGATGTAGATATCAGCTTACTGAAATCTCAAGGCGGACTTCACGCGCAAGCCAGCTTCGTCAATTTCCGAGACATTAAATTCGCAGTAGCAAGCAACTTTTCAAAACTAGAGACGCAGGTAAATTCCCCGAACGAAGTTCTTAAAAGCATCGTAGGAAATGTATTTAGATCATTGGACGTAATCACCGCTGACATTAAAGGTGATGGCCGACTACCAGCAATTAACTTGTCATTAAACTCGAATCTAGGCGAAGCTCTTGAATCAGGTTTTAGAAAAGAACTAGAAGCAAGAATCGCAGAATTAAGGAAGAAAATCGAAACCCAGGTAAATGAAACGATCGCTAGGGAACGCCAAAAAGTCGAAGCCGAAGTCGCAAAATTAAAAGCCCAAGTAGAGGGCGAAATTAAAAAGATCCAAGCAATGGCCGACAAAGAGATCAAAGCGAACCAAGAAAAAGTAAACGTCGCTAAAAAAGATACAGAGAACAAAGCTCAAGACGCAGTTAAAAAAGAAGGCCAAAAAGCTGTAGATGATTTGAAAAAGAAGTTAGGCTTCTAGGGATCACTTTGAAATGGGGTACTAATTTAAGACCCCATTGAAATTATTCTTCGACTCCAGCCCACTCCAAAGCTTCCTGCACATTAAAAAATGTGCGGAACTCAACGATCTTGCCGTTACGAAAAGTAAACACATCCGCAGTATGCCCCTCCGCCCACTCTACCCTGTTTTTTACCTTCACTCGAACATGCGCGAACGCGATAACCTTATCTCCAGCGACAAGGGTGCGCTCCAATTCGCAGCTTCCTTGTTCCCATGTATTTCGGGCCTGCTCTATATGAGCACTAACTTCCGCAAGTCCGCGGAATATGCCTTGCGAAGGATTTTCTGCCGGCTCAATTCGCACGATGGATGGATCAAAGTGCTCGAGGATAGCTGAAACATCGTTGCGATTTAATCCCGCGTACACTTTTTTCACCGCCTCGATTTCAGCAGCAAAGTTTGGGCTTCTATTAGTCGTCATGGGTCTCCAAGATGGAAGTAATCGGCGTAGAATTAAAATCTATCAAAATACTTTTTTCGAAAACTCGGTTGCTTACTTTATAATAATTTTAATTAGGGCTATACCTGCACGATTATAAAATTAATTTTTGCTATTTAATTCCGTTAATATACTCAGTCGTCGCAGGCGACGACCAATTGATACTACCACTCACCCGTTTTCGTAATTTCAGATTCGAATCAAAAATAAATGATTCAGGTAATTTTTCGATATCGAACTGCTTCATTAGTTCTTTATGGTTTTGCCAAACTACCAAAATATTATCTTTATTAAATTCTGGATAAGATTTCAAAAATGCCGTCATTTCTTCGGGCCGCTCATCCGCATTCACTGCCACTAAAACTGCTCGAGGTCCAAGCTTCGCCATTAATTCACCCAAGGAAGGAATTTCCTCGACACAGGGTCCACACCAACTTGCCCAGAAATTCACGATCAATATTTTTCCCTGAAAATTCTTTGGGCCCCAGGTATTGCCTTTTGTATCCGTGACTGAAAAATCGGTAAGCCCGTCTTTAGTGAAAACATCCACAGCCGCTGGTCGTTCTGCAGTTTCATTGTAATTTGGTTTAGTAAAAATAAAGTAAGCCGCGATGAAGGCAGCTCCTATAAGAGTAACGATGATCAATGCGCGTAAGTGAACTTTCAAATCATTCCCACCATAAAAAAAGGGGCCGTGAAGCCCCTATTTTATTTCTAATCTTTCGGAAAAGACTATCTATTATTAGCGCGTGATTCTGCGCGAGACTTATTCTGCATTTTACGACGGGACTTACGTGCCGCTGCAGCTTTAAGTGTACGAACTTTTGATGCTTTTTTATCAGTTTTTTCTTTATCTGCTTTTGCTTTGTCAGCAGTATCGCCTTTTTTACCTTCAGCTTTTTTGCTTCCAGTTTTAAGGAACTGAGAATAATCGAAATCAACAAATTCTACGTAGGCCATTTCCGCATTATCACCCGGGCGAGGGCCCAATTTGATAACTCGGCAGTAACCGCCTGGACGATCTTTAAATCGAACGGAAAGGTCAGTAACGATTGTAGAAACCGTATCTTTATTAGGATACTTGCTCAGTAAAACTCGGTGAGCAGATACGCCCCCACGCTTTCCAACCGTAATTGCTTTCTCAACGTGTCTTTTTACTTCTTTAGCTTTTTCAACCGTCGTTTTGATACGACCGTGCTCAACTAAAGAGGTTACTAAACCTCTTACTAGAGCGCGGCGTGGTCCAAATGCGCGGCCAAAATTTTGGGTACTTCTTCTATGTGAACTCATAACTCGCCTCTATATTAATTAGGTTGCTCTCGTTTTTGGGGCGGTTGGTTAGGGTCCCAACCAGCTGGAGGCCATCCATCGATCTTCATTCCAAGACCAAGTCCCATTTCAGAAAGAATTTCTTTAATTTCATTCAAAGATTTGCGGCCGAAGTTTTTTGTCTTAAGCATTTCCGCTTCAGATCTAACAACTAATTCACCGATGTAACGGATGTTAGCGTTCTTCAAGCAATTCGCAGATCGTACAGATAATTCTAGATCATCAACTGAACGGAAAAGATTTTCATTCAATGTAGGAATAGAAGAATCTTTTTTCTCGTCAGACGGCTCTAGAGTTTCGTCGAAAGTAAGGAAAATCTGAAGTTGTTCCTTCATGATCTTACTTGCTAAAGCTACACCTTCTTCAGGACGTAATGAACCGTCAGTCCATACTTCTAAAGTTAAAGCATCGTAGTCTGTACGTTGACCAACGCGAGCGTTGGAAACACCGTAGTTAACTTTACGAATCGGGCTGTAAAGCGCATCCACGGCGATAAAACCAAGTGGAAGACTCTCGTCACGGTTTTCAGTTGGAACGTATCCACGGCCAAAAGAAACCACAACTTCAGCACTGAAATTTCCGTTATCACCAAGAGTAGCAATGTGCTGATTCTTGTTAATAACTTCAATTTTATCTGTCGTTTGAATATCAGCAGCTGTTACGGGACCAGGTCCACGTTTGTTGATTTTCAAAGTTACAGAGTCTGAAGAGTATTGTTTAAAGCGAATTTCCTTAAGGTTAAGGATTACGTCAGTAACGTCTTCCAAAACATCAGGGATAGAAGTGAACTCATGAAGAACACCTTCGATTTTCACTGCAGAAACCGCAGATCCCATCATAGAGCTCAAAAGAATTCGGCGAAGAGAGTTACCCAAAGTAACTCCGTAACCCTTTTCAAGTGGGCGTACGGTAAATCGTGCGTAGTCTTCTTTCAAAGATTCGCGATCGATTTCAAAACCTTTAGGTTTAATTAGATCTCTCCAAAACTTATAATAATGCTCTTGCATGTATGCCCCTTAAATTAATTAAAATTAACGAGAGTAGTATTCTACGATCATGTTTTCTTCGGCTGGTGCTGTAATTTCATCCCGTGAAGGAAGATCTTTAACAGTTCCAGTGAATTTTCCATGATCAACTTCAAGCCATGTAGGAATAGTACGACGACCAACAGATTGAATCGCACCCATAATTCGTGCATGACCACGAGACGCTTCAGAAACCGTAACTACATCGCCCTTTTTGCAAAGGAATCCAGCTACGTTAACACGCACACCATTTACCATAATGTGGTTGTGAGAAATTAACTGACGTGATTCACGACGAGAACTTCCGAAACCCATTAAGTAAATAACATTATCAAGACGTGCTTCTAAGTGCTTAAGAAGAGAAATTCCCGTAAGTTCTTTTGATTTTGAAGCCATGTCGAAATATTTGCTGAATTGCTTTTCAGAAACTCCGTACCAACGCTTAGTTTTTTGTTTTTCACGAAGTTGCAACGCGAATTCGGAAAACTTCATTCGCTGCTGACCGTGTTGGCCAGGAGGATATGGTCTTCGCTCTACGGCACATTTATCCGTATAGCAGCGGTCCCCTTTAAGGAACAGCTTCGTATTTTCTCGTCGGCAAAGTCTGCAAACTGATTCATTTAAACAACTCACATTATACCCCTATTAAATTCTTCTACGTTTAGGTGGACGGCAGCCATTGTGCGGAACAGGAGTGATATCTCGTAAAGAGATAATTCTCATGCCCGTAGCGGCAAGTGCCCGGATTGCTGGTTCACGGCCTGCGCCTGGACCTTTCAAGAAAACTTCAACAGAGCGCATTCCAGCTTCTTGAGCTTTTTTGGAAACGTCTTCTGCTGCAACTTGAGCTGCGAAAGGAGTCCCTTTACGGCTTCCTTTGAATCCCAAGTGACCAGCTGATGACCATGCAACGGTATCACCGTTCGGATCAGCGATCGTAATGATAACGTTACCAAAGCCAGCGTTGATAAAACACTTTCCTTGGGGAACGTTTTTCTTAATTTTCTTTTTAACTTTCTTCTCAACTTTTTCAGCCATGAACGAATCCTCTGTAAATCAAATTTTATTTAAACTGCTTTTTTCTTGTTCGCTACCGTCTTCTTAGGTCCTTTACGAGTTCTTGCATTCGAACGAGTATTTTGACCACGAACAGGAAGACCTTTTCTGTGGCGTGTACCACGGAAGCAGTTCAAGTCCATTAGACGTTTAATTGAAAGTCCCACTTCACGACGAAGATCACCCTCAACCTTAAAGTTTTGTTCAACGTAACCACGGATTTTTGCAACTTGCTCATCCGTTAAGGCGTCCGTGCGCAATTCAGCAGGAATTTTTGCGAATTCACAAATGGCTCTGGCACGTGGACGGCCAATTCCGAAAATATATGTTAAAGCGATTTCAACCCTTTTATTTCTAGGTAAATCGACACCAAGTAAACGAGCCATAATTAACCTTGCCTCTGCTTGTGTTTAGGATTTTCGCAAATTACGCGAATAACACCTTTACGTTTAATAACTTTACACTTGTTGCAAACACGTTTTACTGACGGTCTGACCTTCATAACTGCTCCAATTGGTACAAATTAAAAATGACCCACAAACCTAGCAAGAAGCCTGCTGTGTGTCTAACTATTTATCTCGAACCCAAAATCTTTTTTATATCCTCAAAAACCATCTCCGGAGCCCTATCCCCGTCCACTACCTTCAAAATTCCTTTTTGACTGTAATGATCTCTCAAAGGAAGCGTTTGCTGCTCGTACGTAGCCAGCCGGGTCTTAACTACTTCCTCTTTGTCATCGGCCCTTTGGTAAACCTCAGAGCCACACTTATCGCACTGACCCGCCGTTTTCGGTGGAGAATACTTGGTGTGGTAAACAGCCCCGCATCCTCGGCAAACTCGGCGTCCTGAAATTCTTTCAAACAACAAATTCTGGGGCACATCGATGGAGATAACGTTCTTGAAGAAAACTTGGATTTTCTCTTCGAGTTTATTCAACATCAAGGCCTGCTGAAGGTTCCGAGGAAAGCCATCCAAAATTACATTTGTAGGCTTAGCTTTTAAGAACTCTTCGACCAATCCCAAAACCACTTCATCTGGTACCAATAGGCCTTTATCCATAAAAGACTTTGCTTCGGTACCCAAGGCACTTCCTGCCTTGATCGCATTTCGTAACAGATCCCCTGTACTCAACTGCGAATATCCTAACTTCTCAACTAACAAGGAAGATTGCGTACCCTTCCCAGCGCCCGGCGCTCCAAACAGGATCAGATTCAAAATTGAACCCTCCGACTGCGGATTTTAGCACCCTTCATGAAGCCTTCGTATTTTTGAGTTAATAAGTAAGATTGGATTTGTTGAGAAGTATCAATAGCCACACCCACTAGGATCAACAAACTTGTTCCACCGAAATAGAACGGAAGATTGAACTGAGCAGATAAAACTACCGGCAACACGCACACTGCGCATAAGTATAAACAACCAAGAACGTTTACTCTCTCAAGAACCCCTTGAATGAATTCCGCCGTACTTTTGCCCGCGCGAACTCCTGGAACAAATCCACCGGACTTTTTCAAGTTTTCTGCAACTTCATTCGGGTTAAATACGATTTCCGTATAAAAGAAAGAGAAGAAAATAATTAAAGAGATAAATAGAATATTATAAATAACACCTGAAGGATTAAGGGAATCCTGCATGGCTTTAAGCCAAGGCGTTTCCACAAACTGAGCCATCGTTGCCGGGAACATTAATAATGAACTCGCGAAAATTGGTGGAATAACACCGGAAAAATTAATTTTAATTGGCAAGTGACTGCTTGGCGCTGACATAGCCTGCATGCCCGCATTTGAACGCTGAGAATACTGAACTAAGATTCTACGTTGAGCTGTTTCCATATAGATAACGCCCGCAATAACTGCAACCATCAAAGCTACGATTAGAAGTGCGATAGCAAACTTCATCTCTCCAGATGAAACTAATTCGTACATTCTTTGCGCTCCGGAAGGAACAGATGAAGCAATACCAGTAAAGATAATTAAGGAAGAACCGTTTCCGATTCCGCGCTCGGTGATTTGTTCACCAATCCACATAACAAAACACGTTCCCGCAGTTAGCGTGATAACAGTCATGATTTGAAATGGAACGAAACCTACCATTGGTCCCAGAATTAAAGGCCGGTTCTCTGGACTCATTGATCCCATTAACCATGAGCTGATTCCGAAACCTTGGATGATCGCCAATACGATTGTTGCATAGCGTGTATATTGAGTAATTTTACGTCGACCCGCTTCGCCCTCTTTTTTAAGAGCCTCAAGCTGAGGGACAGCAGAAGAAAGTAATTGAAAAATAATGGAAGCGGAAATGTAAGGCATGATCCCCAATGCAAAAATACTAAACTGAGCTAAGGCTCCGCCTGTGAAAGTATTAAATAAGCCGAAGATCCCCCGGCTTTGCGCTTGGAAAAAAGAAAGTACAGCAGTGCTGTCAACACCAGGAGTTGGTACGTGAACACCGATTCGGTAAATAGCTAGCATGGCTAGGGTAAATAAAATCCTGCTACGTAAATCGTTGTTTGATGCGGTACTTTGTGAGCCTGCCACGATTTCACCCTTTCCTTAGGATTATTTTCTGTCGTTTTTTCTCTCGATAATTTCGACGGAACCACCTTGAGCTGTAATTGCTTTAACAGCAGCTTCACTAGCTTTATGAACTTTCACCTTAAATGCTTTAGAAACTTTTCCGTTTCCAAGTAATTTAATAGGAAGGTTGCCAGTAACAACACCGCGAGCAACTAAAGAATCAGGAGTAATGTCGCCATTTACTTTATCAAGAGTATCTAGATTTACGATTTCATAACGGTCAGCAAAGTCTACGTTGCTGAAACCAAATTTAGGAAGACGACGATGTAATGGAGTTTGTCCACCCTCGAAACCCCGGCGAATAGATCCACCAGAACGTTGAGTTTGACCTTTACCACCCTTACCAGAGTAGCCGCCTAAGCCAGATCCAATTCCGCGACCCACTCTTTTTCGGTAATGAGTTGATCCGTCATTAGGTTTAAGTTCTTTCAAAATACTCATAATTACCTCACCACTTCAACAGTGATTAGATGTTGTACTTTTAAAATTTGACCGCGATTAGCCGGAGTATCATTCACTACCGCAGTGGAGTGAGGTTTACGCAGACCAAGGCAACGAACAGTTTCCTTTTGAGTTACTGTGCAACCGATCAATGATTTTTTTAAAGTTACTTTAAATGTTTTTCCACCCGCAGCAGCAGCTTTAACTTTTGGTGCAGCCTTTGCCTTTGGTGCAGCTTTCGCTGCTGTTTTTGTCGTAGCTTTTTCTGTTGTCTTAGCCATGATTATTCCCCGTCTTTATTGAAGGCTTTCAATTGTTTTAAGCCGTCAATAGTTGCTCTTACAGCATTATGAGGATTCCGAGTGCCCACGCACTTAGTAAGAATGTCTCTAATACCAACTGATTCCAATACTGCTCGTACCGCTCCACCGGCAATAACGCCAGTTCCAGCCGCAGCAGGTTTCATAACTACTTTTGCAGCGCCAAATCGGCCGATAACTTCATGAGGAAGGGTTCTGCCATCTTTTAGGTTATAGGCGAATGAAGCTTTTCTAGCAGAGCGAGTTGCTTTACCGATCGCTTCTGGAACTTCACCGGCTTTACCAGATCCGAATCCAACGCGGCCGTTTTTATCACCGATTACCACTAGGGCTGCGAAAGAGAAACGACGTCCCCCTTTAACAACTTTAGTTACTCGGTTGATCGCCACTACTCGTTCTTCAAAATCAAAATTACCAGTTTTTTCCACTTTTCATTCCCCTTAAAAGTTTAGACCAGCTTCGCGGGCGCCATCGGCCAAAGCCTGGACTCTTCCGTGATAGATAAATCCATTTCTATCAAACACAACGCTCTTAATATTTTTCTGAAGCGCAAGTTTCGCAATTTCTTGTCCAACTTTTTTCGCCATTTCTTTTCCAGTTTCGTCGCCCAAATTAATGGAAGAAACAGAAACTAAAGTATTCGCAGTCACGTCGTCGATAACTTGCGCGTACATTTGGCGGGAACTTCTGAACACGCAAAGGCGAGGACGCTCTGGCGTTCCCTTTACAGTTTTTCTGATACGAATTTTCTTCGTCAGTCTGTTAACTGTGCGTGCGCTAGTATGTTTACGAAACTTAAGCCTCATCATAACTCTACTCCACTATTTACCAGCTGATTTTCCAGCTTTGCGACGAATGTTTTCACCTAAATACCGAACACCTTTACCCAAGTAAGGCTCTGGTGGACGGAAATCTCTGATTTTGGCTGCCACTTGGCCAACCAATTCACGGTTAGCACCTGTGATGCTAATCGCTGTTTGTTTATCTACTTTGATATCGATTCCTGTAGGGATTGGGAAAACGATTGGGTGAGAAAAACCCAAAGATAATTCCAAATTCTTTCCAGAAACTGAAGCTCTGTAACCGACTCCGTGAAGCTCTAAAGATTTGTTGAAACCTTTTGATACCCCAGTTGCCGCATTAAAAAGTAATGCGCGGTAAAGACCATGAAGAGAACGAGTCTCTTTCGAATCATCCTTACGATGAAGAGTAACAACTTTTCCTTCGACTTTAACTTCGATGGAAGGCCCTACTTTCACGTTCATAGACTCTTTAGGTCCTTTAACTGTAACCGTATTATCGGCACCTACAGTTGCAGTCGTTTTTTCATCAAGTTGAATTGCTAATTTACCTATTCTCGACATACCACACCTACCAAATTGCGCAGAGAAGCTCGCCACCGATTGAATCGGTCTTAGCTTGCTTTCCGCTCATGATGCCCTTGCTTGTGCTAACGATTGTCATTCCGTAACCAGATCGCACAACAGGAATTTCATCAAATCCTACATAAACTCTTCTTCCGGGTCTGCTGATCCGGTTTAGATCGGAGAATACAGGATTGCCTTCTTGATCATATTTTAAATAAAGTCGCATAATTCCCTGTTTAGAGTCTTTTGCTACTTTAAAATTCTTAATATAGCCGTTATCCATTAAAATTTTCGCAATACCAGCACGAACTTTAGAAGCCGGCACATCCACTTTTTCGTGACGTGCATTACTGGCATTTCTTACGCTTGTTAAAAACTGAGCAACTGTATCCATCTTATCTCCTACCAACTTGCCTTAGTGACGCCCGGTAATTTTCCATCTAAAGCCAACGCACGGAACGCGATCCTAGAAAGACCGAATTTTTTATAGTTTCCGCGAGGACGGCCCGATAGTTCACAACGAGTGATCACACGGTTCGGATTGGTGTCTTTAGGTAGCTTTTGCAATTTTAACCAAGCTGCCTGACGCTCTTCATCTGAAGCTTTTGGATTTAACCAAAGAGCTTTCAGCTCAGCGCGCTTTTTGTAATAGCGTGCTGATTTTTCCTTGCGATAGTTATTTTTCATAATTGCTGCGAGTCTAGCCAAAATACACCTACCTTATTTTCTAAAAGGAACGCCCAAAGCTTCTAGTAATGCTCTTCCATCGGCATCGCTAGTTGCAGTTGTACAAATTGTAATGTTCATTCCGCGAACTTTTTCTACGCGGTCATAGTTGATCTCTGGGAATACGATTTGTTCTTTTAAACCCATGTTGTAATTACCACGGCCGTCAAAACCTTTAGATGGCAAACCACGGAAGTCACGTACTCGTGGAAGTGCTAAAGAATTTAAACGATCAAGAAATGACCACATACGGTCTTTACGTAAAGTTACGCGAACACCGATCGCTAAACCTTCACGCAACTTAAAGTTGGAGATGGCTTTTTTAGCTTTCGTCATTACGGCTTTTTGACCAGCGATCGAAGTGATCTCATCGACAACTAGATTCAAAATTTTTGGGTTTTGAATCGCTTCGCCAGTGCTTACGCTAAGAGTGATTTTCTCTAAACGAGGAACTTGCATAACGTTGTCGTAGCCCATTTGCTTCATCAGCGCAGGAACGATTTCTTTATTATATTGATCTTGAAGTCTGTTCATAAATTCTCCTACAAAACTTCTGGAGCAAGAGAAACAATTTTTACGAATTGTTTAGCTCTTAGCTCTCTTGCCACTGGCCCAAAAATACGGGTACCAATCGGCTCTTTAGCTGCGTTGATTAGAACGGCAGAGTTATCATCAAAACGGATATAAGAACCATCTGGACGACGTAATTTGTGAATGGTTCTAACAACCACGGCCTTAGCCACGTCACCTTTTTTTACTTTTGAATTCGGAAGTGCCGACTTTATCGAAACAACAATGATGTCTCCGATAGAAGCGAAACGTCTTTTAGAGCCACCAAGAACTTTGATGCACATTACTTCTTTTGCACCAGAGTTATCAGCAACGTTAAGTCGAGTTTGCATTTGAATCATAGTCTACTCCGCCCCTGCAGCTTGAACTACTTCAACAAGCTTCCATCTTTTTGTTTTGCTAAGTGGGCGAGTTTCACAGATGCGAACCAAGTCACCAGCTTTAGCTTTGTTTTCCTCGTCATGAGCTTTAAATACTGAAGATTTACGAACGAATTTTCCGTACTTTACGTGACGGACCATTCGGGAAATTCTCACGGAAATAGTCTTGTCCATCTTTGAACTAACGACTTCACCAGTTACGTAGTTTTGGCGTCCTCTTTCTTCACTCATAAATTCCTCACTGACCTTTCATTTTCAAGGTCAAAGCCGTGTTTATCTTTGCAATGCTTCTTCGCAGTTGCTTAATCTCTAGTGGATTAGCAAGTTGGCCAATGGAGTTTCTCATCCGTGCCTTAAGCAAATCATCAGAAAGAGAAGTTCTTTTCTTTCTTAGATCTACTGCTGTCATGTCTTTCATCTCAGTATACGTCATACTTAAGTCCTAACCAAAAATCGTGTCTTGAAAGGAAGCTTGTGAGAAGCCAGTTTAAAGGCGTCTGCAGCTTGTTCTTTTGTAACACCGTTCAATTCAAATAAAATTTTGCCTGGCAAAATCTGGGCAACCCAAAATTCCGGGTTACCTTTACCGCTTCCCATTCGAGTCTCTGCAGCTTTTTTAGTTACAGGGCGATCTGGAAATACGCGGATCCAAAATTTTCCACCACGCTTAACACTTCGAGAAATTGCGATACGACCGGCTTCCAACTGACGTGCAGTTAGTTTGCCTTCTTCAACCGCTTGAAGTCCGAAGTCACCAAAGTTCAATGTAGAACCACGAACGGCAAGTCCGCGATTTCTTCCTACGAATTGCTTTCTATATTTTACTCTTTTAGGACTTAACACGACCAGCCTCCTCAACTTCTCGAGCAGAAAGAACGTCACCTTTGTAAATCCATACTTTCATTCCGATGATACCGTAACTAGTCAGGGCTTCCGCCGTTCCGTAGTCGATGTCAGCGCGTAAAGTATGAAGTGGAACGCTTTTCTCGTTGTACCATTCAGAACGTGCGATCTCTGCTCCGTCTAATCGACCGGAAACGCGGATCTTAACACCCTTAACGCCACCTTTGATCGCAGCTGCGATTGCTTTTTTAAGAGCTCGGCGCCAAGAAACCCGTTTTTCCAATTGAAGAGCGATGCTCTCGGCAACTAGTTGGGCGTCAGTGTCTGGTTTTCTAACTTCTTGAATGCTCAAAAAGATTTCGTTTGTAGTTAATTTTTGAACTTCGGCTTTAAGTGAATCAATGCCCGTTCCTTTTTTACCGATAACAACACCAGGACGTGCAGTTGAAATGATAAGCTTAACTTTCGTTGCAGCTCTTTCTACTTCAATCTTAGAAACACCGGCGTGTTTAAGTTTAGCTTTTAAATAATTACGTAGTTTGATGTCTTCGTGTAAGAACGCGAAATATTGGCGCCCTTTAGCATACCAACGAGAGTCCCAAGTACGAATTACACCGAGTCTAAAACCGATTGGATTAACCTTCTGACCCATTATTTCTCCCCAAGTACTACGTTGATGTGACTAGTTTTCTTCTTAATTTGAAATGCCCGGCCTTGTGCGCGCGGCATGAATCGCTTTAATGAAGGCCCTTGATCAACATAGATGGATTTAACGTAAAGCTTGTCTAGATCCATTGTTTTTTTGTAATCAGCATTTGCTACAGCAGATTCAATGAGTTTCTTCATGATCCCTGCAGATTTCTTATTAAGGAAAGTCAGCTCTTTGATCGCAGTGGAAACTTGTTTCCCGCGAACAAGATCGGCTACTAACCGAGCTTTCTGACATCCTACTCTTGCAAATTTTAAAGACGCTTTTGCTTCCATATTATCCTCTATTTTTTAGCCGCAGGTGTAGGAGCTGCCTTTTTCTCTGCGTGACCATGGAACGTTCTGGTCGGAGCAAATTCACCAAATTTATGACCGATCATGTTTTCAGTTACATAAACGGGAACGAATTTTCGTCCGTTATGAACTGCGAACGTTAAGCCTACAAACTCGGGCAATACCGTTGAACGGCGAGACCAAGTTTTAATAACTTTCTTATCATTTTTTTGAATCGCATTATCGATCTTCGTTTGTAGATGGTAATCGATGAATGGACCTTTTTTAACCGAACGTGCCACGCTCTACCCCTATTACTTTCGTCGCTTAATAATTGAACTGTTAGTTCGTTTACTATTACGAGTCTTAAACCCTTTACAAGGTTGACCCCATGGAGTTACCGGATGATGCCCTTTACCCACGCCTTCACCACCGCCCAATGGGTGATCGACTGGATTCATGTGCATACCACGTACGGAAGGGCGAATACCTTTCCAACGTGAACGACCAGCTTTACCAAGATTAATATTTTCGTTATCTGTATTTCCAACTTGGCCAATGCTTGCTCGGCAAACGGAAAGAATTTGTTTTACTTCTCCGGATGGCAAACGAACTTGGCAATATTGAACGTCTTTTGCTACCAATACCGCGCTTGATCCAGCACCGCGAGCGATCTGCCCGCCTTTACCAGGACGCATTTCGATATTGTGAATTGTTGTTCCAACTGGAATCGCTTGAAGTGGAAGAGAGTTACCTGGTTTGATATCGGCTTTATCGCTAGATACAACCTTATCGCCCACGTTCAATCCAACTGGCGCAATGATGTATGCTTTTTCGCCATCAAGATAGCTAAGTAAAGCAATACGGCAAGTGCGGTTTGGATCGTACTCGATCGCAGCAACATTTGCTGGAACTTCAAGTTTCAACCGTTTGAAATCAATGATTCTGTATTTACGTTTATGACCACCACCGATATGGCGCATAGTGATTTGCCCGTGATTGTTACGAGCAGCCTTTTTGTTCAAAGGACCAGTTAATGATTTTTCAGGATAATCTTTTGTGATTTCCTTGAAATCAAATCCTGCCATTGCACGTCGGCTAGGTGATCTTGGACTGTACGTCTTAATACCCATGTTTATGCTCCCTCAAACATAGCGATTTTCTCGCCAGCTACCAATTTCACGTAGGCTTTTTTCCAGTGAGGCACTGGTGATTTTCCAAATTTGTTATTTTTGGAACGGCCACGGCAATTTTGGGTCCGTACTTTTTCAACTTTTACGCCGAAAACTTTTTGGACAGCAGATTTAACGTCGGTTTTATTTGCACGCTTATCAACTTCGAAAACGTAAACGTTGTCGCCAGCAAAATAAGTGTTCTTCTCTGTAACTAAAGGTCTTTTAATTATGTTGATCATCTTTCAACCTCAACCTTGCACTTTTTCTCGATACCTTCGATTGCACCTTGGGTAACGATCACGTTGTTGTATCTCAACAGGTCGTAAACGTTTAAGCCATCGACACTGATATACTTTAATTTAGGATTATTTTTAGCCGCTCTGTGATCTGCGGATTGAGTTGTTCCATCAACGATGATGGTTTTCTCTAGTCCAAGACCTTTTAGCTTTTGAGTTAGATCTTTCGTTTTTCCAGAAGAAGCGATTTTATCGATAACGAAAAATCGACCTTCTTTATGAAGGAAAGAAAGAGCCATTGATAATCCTAAGCGACGAACTTTTTTAGGAAGCGCGTAAGAATAATCACGTGGTTCTGGTCCGAAGATAGTTCCGCCCCCAGGCATCAATGGAGATCTAGTAGAACCTTGACGGGCATTACCAGTTCCTTTTTGCTTGAAAGGCTTTTTACCACCACCGCTGACTAAACCTTTGGTTTTTGTCATTGCAGTACCTTGGCGGCGAGAAGCTAATTGCCAACGGACAACTTCGAATAGAACAGTTTTGTTAACTTCACGGCCGATAATTTCGTCCGAAAGTTCAACCGTTCCAACTTTACTTTTGTTCCAACTTAATACGTCCAGCTTAGCCATTTGATGACCTCACGATCTTAACCAATGTGTGTCTTCCGCCAGGAACAGGGCCCTTAACTAGAAGTACGTTTTCACTTTCGATAACGTCGACGATGACAACGTTTTTCACGGTGATATTTTCATCTCCGTAATGACCTGGAAATTTCTTTCCTGGCATTACTCGTCCTGGCCAAGTTCTGTTACCACTGGAACCTGGACGACGGTGGAAATTAGATCCGTGGGACGCAGGTCCTCCGGCAAAATTCCAACGTTTCACAGCACCGGTGAAACCATGACCTTTAGATTTGGAAGTGATTTTTACTGAGTCACCTTTTTGGAAACTATTAAGATCAACCTTTGATCCAACAGCTAAACCTTCAGGTGCTGCTTGGCGAATTTCACGAACTAGTCGCGCGCCATTTTCAAACCCTGCACCTTTTAAATGACCGATAGATGCTTTATTAGCATTACGAGCCTTTTCAGGTTTGCACGCGATTTGAATTGCAGAGTAGCCATCGTTCTCGTCTGTCTTAACTTGAGATACGAACCATGGTTCATATCTTAAGATAGTAACGGGAACTGCTTCCCCAGTTTCATTGTAAACGGTAGACATGCCTTCTTTGAAAGCAAACAAACCGTCGAGTTTTATTGATTGTGTATTAGCGTCCATTAATTACCCCGTTATTTATCTAGATTGCAGAGAGTTTAATCTCTACATCAACCCCAGCCGATAGATCCAATTTCATCAATTGATCAATTGTCTGCTGAGTGGGTTCAAGGATATCCAACATACGTTTGTGGGTTCTAACCTCAAACTGTTCGCGGGATTTTTTATCAACGTGCGGAGACCGCAACACTGTAAATCTATTGATTCTTGTTGGAAGGGGAATTGGACCCGCAACGCGCGCACCAGTGCGGCGAGCAGTTTCTACGATTTCACGCGTAGACTGATCCAATAACTTATGATCGAACGCCTTAAGGCGTATGCGAATCTTTTGACTGTTCATGTTTTAATACCTCTTCGTTTTTCCCCATCGAAAGGCTTATTTCCCCTTGCCTTTAAGCGGCGATCGGGGGCCTTTTTGTAGGATTACTCGCGCATGAGTGACGGATAATAGACGATGGAAGAAAAGTGTCAAGCTAAATTCTGCCGAGAAATTTAAGAATTTCCAGCTCTTGTTTTGGAGGCACAATATCGTATGCCTTAAATTCCATGGCGAAGGATGCGCGGCCCTGACTTAAACTTCGAATGTCAGTTGCGTAACCGAATAATCCTCCCAAAGGTGCCTCAGCTTCGATCACTTGAAGCCCTGCTCTGCTGGTCATATTGTGGATTCTCCCTCGACGGGAATTTAAATCACTAACAATATTTCCAACGAAATTATCTGGAGTGGAAACTTCAAGCTTCATTACGGGCTCTAGAATTACCGTTGGAACTGATCTGAGGATTTCGCGGCAACATAAACCCATCGCTGCTTTAAGGGCCATTTCGTCGGTTTGCTCGCGGTTTATTTCAATGTCCAAAAGGATGCCCTTTACACCGATCATCGCGGCGCTAGTTTTAGGCCCCACATCACATGCTTCCAGGAATCCTTCCTTAATAGCTTTTAGGAAAGGTTCGGTCAGAGTTTTTGCGAAAGTGCCGGCGTCAAATTGGAGACCCAGAGCCAAATCGATAGGTTCTAACCTAACTTTAACGCGAGCAAACTTCTGTTCGCCCCCCATCATTCGTTCAAAAACTTGGGTACCCTCGGCAGGGTTTGAAAGTTTTTCGCGGTAAGACACCTGCGGGCGCCCCACGTTGACGGGAACCTTAAATTCTCGGAGCAGCCTGTCAATGAGGATCTCTAAATGGAGTTCGCCCATCCCGTACAACAACATTTGCCCGGTTTCGGGGTCAGTTCTTAATCTTGACGATGGATCTTCTTTTTCTAATCGCTGCAATCCCTCAATCATCTTTTCTTGTTCAGCAGAAGACTTTGCCTCGACAACAACATTGATAACAGGCTCTGGAGAAGTAATTGATTCAAGCACGACCGGAAGCCTACCCGTACAGAGAGTGTCACCCGTTCCGTAAGTTTTAAATCCGATCACTGCACCCAAATCCCCTGCTTGTAACTGAGGTAATTCTTCCCGGTGATTTGCGTGCATTCGAAGAATTTTTTGAACGCGCTCTTTTTTTCCGGTTCGTGGATTTAAAACTTGTTCGCCGACCTTTAAAGTACCGGAATAAATTCGAACGTAAGTTAAACTTCCCGCGAACGGATCGTTTGTTAATTTAAATGCTAGTCCTACTAGGTCAGCCGTTGCGTCGGGAGCAACTGGAACTTCTTTTTCTAAATCACTTAATAGCTTTGCTGGTGGATAATAAACTTCGAGTGGAGAAGGAAGATAATCAACGACGGCATCAAGAAGTTTTTGAATGCCTTTATTTTTAAAGGCGGCTCCGCAGAAAACAGGAACGATTGTTAAACTTAAGACACCTTTCCGGACCGCAGTTTTTAATTCCGCATCGGAAATTTCTTTTCCTTCGAGATATTTCTCTAGAGTCACATCATCTAGCTCGACAATTTTTTCAATCGCTTCAGCGCGAAATTTAGCGACCTTATCTTTTAACTCTTCAGGAACTTCGGTCTCGGTGAACTTATCACCCATGCCCGTGCCTTCCCAAATGTAGGCTTTGTTAGCTAACAAATCTACGACACCTTTAAAGGTATCTTCGAATCCGATTGGGTATTGAAGGACGAGTGGGTTTGCATTTAATTTATTTCTAATAGACTCGACACTTCCTTCGAAGTCAGCGCCGACGCGATCCATTTTATTGATAAAACAAATTCGCGGAACTTTATGTTTGTTCGCTTGTCGCCAAACAGTTTCGGATTGTGGTTCAACGCCACTGACCGCATCGAACACAACGATTGCACCATCTAAAACGCGAAGAGAACGTTCAACTTCAATGGTGAAATCCACGTGTCCTGGGGTATCGATAATATTAATTTTATGATCTTTCCACGAAGTGGTCGTGGCCGCTGCGGTAATAGTAATTCCGCGTTCTTGTTCTTGAACCATCCAGTCCATGGTGGCTGCACCATCATGAACTTCACCAATTTTATGGGATTTACCTGTGTAGTAGAGAACTCGTTCGGTGGTGGTAGTTTTACCGGCATCGATGTGAGCCATGATGCCGATATTACGTGTGTACTTTAAACTGGGATCAATACCATCTGATGAAGGCATGGATCAGGAGATTACCAATTGTAGTGGGAGAAAGCCTTATTCGCTTCTGCCATTTTGTGTACGTCTTCTTTTTTCTTAATCGCGTTTCCACGGTTATTGTAAGCATCGATTAATTCCCCAGCTAAACGCTTAGAGAAATCTTTTTCTCCGCGAGTGCGTGAGTAATCAACTAGCCAACGCATTGCCAATGAAAGTCGGCGTGCCTGACGAACATCAACTGGAACTTGGTAAGTAGCTCCACCAACACGGCGAGAACGAACCTCGATAGATGGCTTAACATTTTCCAAAGCTTTTTTCATAACGTTGATTGGCTCTTCACCAGCAACTTTATCTTTTAGTTCTTCCAACGCTCCGTAAAACAGACGTTGTGCAGTTCCCTTTTGACCTTGGTACATCATTTTATTGATGAACTTTGCGATCACGATATCCTTGAAAATTGGATCAGGGATGATTTCTCTTTTGTATGTTCTTTTACGTCTAGACATCTATTATCTCTCCAAAAATTTCTTTAAACTATTTCTTAGGTCGTTTTGTTCCGTACTTAGATCGGCTTCGTAGACGTCCGTTAACGCCTTGAAGATCTAGTACACCGCGGACGATGTGATATCTCACACCTGGAAGATCTTTAACCCGGCCACCACGAATCAAGACAACGCTGTGCTCTTGAAGATTGTGACCGATTCCGGGGATATAAGAAATGACCTCAAAACCATTTGAAAGTCGAACCTTTGCAACTTTACGAAGCGCAGAGTTTGGTTTCTTAGGAGTAGTTGTATACACCCGAGTACAAACGCCGCGACGTTGTGGACAGCTCGCTAAAGCTGGCGACTTTGTTTGGTTTTTTTGGACAGATCTTTCTTTTTTAATCAGCTGATTAATCGTTGGCACAGTTTTCCCCTTAAAAGCATAGATAAATAAAACTAATTTCCTTTTAAATCAAGCAAAGAGAGGACGAGCCTCTACTTTCCTAGTTTCCTGGGTTCACCACGATTGGTGGCGGCAGGAAGCTTGGAGTGTAGTCTTCGTCCTCTTTCAATATCACTTTCCAACGTTTGTAAGCACTTAAGCCAGTTCCAGCAGGGATCAAACGACCCATGATGATGTTCTCTTTTAAGCCGCGTAGGTAGTCGGTTTTTGAATTGATCGCCGCTTCAGTAAGAACTTTTGTGGTTTCCTGGAAGGAAGCCGCAGAGATCCAACTTTCAGTACTTAGACTTACTTTCGTAATTCCCAGTAATAGCGGTTTGAATGTGGCAAGTTGCCCACCTTCAGATGTAATTCTTTCATTTTCCATTTGAAGCGCGTATTTTTCAACGTTTTCGCCAGCAAGGAATCGGCTGTCACCTGCGTCGTGGACTTCCACTTTACGCAACATCTGACGAACGATTACTTCGATGTGCTTGTCATTGATACCCACCCCTTGAAGTCGGTAAACCTCTTGGATTTCGTTAGTTAAATAAGAAGCTAGTTCTTTTTCACCAAGTACCGCTAATACGTCATGCGGATTTGTTGGTCCATCCATCAATGGCTCACCGGCGCGAACGAATTCACCTTCGCGAACCGCTACGTGTTTACCTTTTGGAATTAAGTATTCACGTTGCTCACCAACTTCAGGCGTAACGATAACTCTTTGTTTACCTTTTACATCCTTACCGAAAGTGACGTAACCGTCGATTTCAGAAATGATAGCTGCTTCTTTTGGTTTACGTGCTTCGAATAATTCGGCAACCCGTGGAA
>JAZKJI010000161.1:10677-12767 GCA_040384405.1 Bdellovibrionota bacterium | reverse complement strand
GACCAGACGGAACAAAAAGACAAAAAAAAAGGCCCGGTGGCCACTCTGAAATATAAACCTCTTATCATTAAGTGGGTGACCATGATAGCGACTTTAGGCTTCCCAGTACGAGCTGGGCTTGCACACCATCGCCAGGGACGGTCCCCTTAATTATGCTTGTAAGGTTTATTTTCGATGGAGATTTACGCCAACGAACCCTGAATACAATACTAGGTGGAAATGGTGTTTTTTGCAATCGAACCAGACTCCGATTCTCGAAAAAGATTGCCGAAAAGCATTGTATGAAACAGTTGGATTTTTATTTTCCATTTTTCGTTTTTTTCTATGGCATTGTGGTGATTCTGGTGACGGAAACGGCCTATTTTGCGAAGATTGGAAAAGATCGTATGGTGCCTCAATTCGAGAAATTGCAGCAGCATAAGCCTTTAGCATGGATTAGCTTTTTTCTTGGCGGATTATGGTCCGTGCAAAACATTTGGTTGGGCTAACTGCATTTACATTGACTAGCCCAGAGCGTAACTCCTATTTTCCCATAGATGGAAATTTCTTCGAGCGATTCGTCGCAACCCTCTTCCACAGCAGAAAATAACGATTCCGTCCTGACAGTTGAACAACTGAATCAGGAAATCAAACAATTGATGGAAGGTCAGTTTGCTTTACTGTGGGTTAAGGGTGAAATTTCAAATTTCAAACCTCACACCTCGGGACATTTTTATTTTTCACTGAAAGATAAAAAATCCCAAATTTCTGCGGTCATGTTTCGCGGCTATAATTCCCGATTAAAATTTAAGCCTGAAGACGGTATGGAAGTAATCGTTCGCGGGAAAATCAGCGTTTATGAACCGCGCGGAAATTATCAAATTCTTTGCGAACTAATGGAGCCCGTAGGCGCCGGAGCACTTCAAAAAGCCTACGAACAACTGAAAGTAAAATTACAAGCTGAAGGCTTATTCGAAAGTGCCAGAAAAAAACCAATCCCACCTTTTCCTAAGAAAATTGCCATCGTCACTTCGCCAACGGGTGCAGCGGTCAGGGATATAATAAATATTCTTTCCCGGCGGGCCCCGCATTTAGAAGTCATTGTTGTTCCAGCACTTGTCCAAGGTACCGCCGCGGTCAGCAGTTTGTGCGCAGGCTTTGCTTTGGCCCAAAGAATTCCAGATCTTGATGTCATCATCATCGGCCGAGGTGGTGGCTCAGTGGAAGATATGTGGTGCTTTAATGACGAGGGCCTAGCGCGTGATATCGCAGCTTCGACAATTCCGGTTATTTCAGCAGTAGGACACGAGATCGATTTTACTATTGCAGATTTTGTCGCGGATTTGCGTGCGCCAACTCCGTCAGCGGCAGCAGAGTTAGTTTCTAAAAGTGTCCATGATACCCAAGTAAAATTAGAATCCCTTTTCAGAGTATTATTCTTCTCTATGCAAAAAGGCGTGCAAAAATGGCAGCAAAAGAATTCATCTTTGGCCCGCATGTTAGCCGACCCAAGAAAACGAATCGAAAACTTAATTCTTCGTCACGACGAACTTCGCACAAGACTTGAAAGTACGATTCAGTTTAAGTTCCAAGCCATACGTCATCGCATCAGCATTGGCGTTAAAGGGCTAAGATCACCGACCGAACTTGTAGCTTTAAAAAGAAAAGATTTGATGACCATGTTTCAGCGATTGGCTCGTGGCGCGACTTCGGGATCAGAAAAGCGATTTGAAAAAGTTCACCGGATCATGCTGATGTTAGATACTTTAAGCCCTCTTAAAGTTGTCGAACGCGGATACTCTATTACTTATAAAAATAAAAAATTAATTAAATCCACCAATGACTTGGAAGTTGGGGATAAAGTATCAGTCGTACTTTGCCACGGTGAATTCGAGGCAGAAGTTACGAAGAAGGAGAGCGAATGGACTTCGAAAAAAAGCTTAACCGTCTAGAAGAGATCGTTTCTAAAATGGAACGTGGTGATCTTGCATTGGAAGATTCACTGACCCTTTTCGAAGAGGGCGTTAAAATTTCCCGCGAATGCCAATCCCAATTATCAGAAGCTGAATTAAAGGTAAAACGGTTAGTTTCTTTTGATGATAAAGGAAACC
>JAZKJI010000161.1:9395-10667 GCA_040384405.1 Bdellovibrionota bacterium | reverse complement strand
TTGAACAAGAGATCACTGAAAGGGCCACGTTCATAGATGAATTTCTAGAGCGGCATTTCGATATTTACAGAAATGAATACTCAACAGTTTCTAAAACACTTTTAGATTCCATCAGCTATTCTTTATCAACGGGCGGAAAAAGATTTCGCCCAATTTTATGTCTAATGGTAGCTGAACACTTCAGTGCAGACCCAATGGCCGTACTTCCCTTTGCGGGCGCAGTTGAAATGATTCATACCTATTCTTTGATTCATGATGATCTGCCATGCATGGACGATGATGACTTCCGCCGTGGAAAACCGACAAATCACAAAGTTTACGGAGAGGCGACGGCACTTTTGGCAGGCGATGCTTTGTTAACAGAAGCTTTTCAAGTCATCACAAAATTTTATGCTCCTTATCCGGCACTTGCCGTGGATCTAGTTTCAAAACTTGCTTCAGCAGCCGGTGCTGCCGGTATGGTTGGTGGTCAAATTCTAGATATGCAGGCCGAAAAAACCGGTGCAAATATTGAGCAACTTAAAACTTTGCACAAAATGAAAACGGGATATTTAATCCGAGTCGCCCTTGAAGGTTCAGCAATTGCCTGTGAAGCTTCGCAAACTGATGTTCTTTCTTTAAAATTTTTCGGCGAAAATTTGGGATTAGCTTTTCAAATCAAAGATGACATTTTGGATGCGGGTGAAGAAGGTCAAGACGGTCGCAGCTACGTGACTTTACTGGGTATAGAAGGTGCACAAGAATTGCTGGAAGACACTAGCCGCCGCGCTAAAGAATTTTTAAATAAGTTAGCAAAGCCCTCCGTCGAATTATTGAAGGTCGTTGAATATAATCTTCATCGCGAAAAATAATCCAGCAAATAGGTTTAATCATGCGCTTAGATCAATACATTGTTTCTAAAGGATGGGCTTCATCCCGTACCAAAGCTCAAGAAATGATCGAGCGTGGTGATGTAACAGTGGCGTTTGAAGGCAAGGCTTTCCCCATTCGTTCAAGCCTGATGGTCGACGAAGAAACCATGCGAATCGATGTAAAATCTGATTTGGAAAAGTACGTTTCTAGAGCTGGATTTAAAATGGAAAACGCCCTGGAAAAATCTGGTTTAAACGTAACTGGAAAAAATGTATTAGATATTGGTATTTCTACGGGTGGTTTTTCAGATTGTTTACTTCAAAAAGGTGCTGCGAAAATTGTTGGCGTGGATGTCGGCCGCGATCAATTACATCCATTGTTACTTAATGACAGCAGAGTTACTAACTTTGAACAGCTAAA
>JAZKJI010000161.1:8913-9385 GCA_040384405.1 Bdellovibrionota bacterium | reverse complement strand
ATGCCAAAGACTTGTCTGGGAATGAAGAATTTCTCCGTGCGGTACCTACATATGGATTTGATTTTATCGTAATGGATTTATCTTTTATTTCCCTAGATAAGATTATTCCCTTCGTTACTAAATTTTTATCTAAAGACGGAAAGATCATTGCACTTTTTAAACCTCAATTCGAGGTTGGCCCGCAAGGAATCGGGAAAAATGGAATTGTTAAAAATGAAACTTCTATTGAAGAATCGCTTCAGAAATTTCTGTCCCAGCTTCCAAAATTAAATCTAAAAGTTGAAACTTATTTTGAAAGCGGTTTTCCGGGTCGCGACGGAAACCGTGAATACTTCGTGATTGCATCGTCTCAAAAATAAACAGGCCGTATTATTGCTTCATTAATACTTCAAACGATTAATAAATCCTTAGAAGGGCTCAATGAAGTCTGCGGTTTGTTTTTTTCTACACCTGACCATTTTTTTATCGTCAC
>JAZKJI010000161.1:5547-8903 GCA_040384405.1 Bdellovibrionota bacterium | reverse complement strand
TGACAACTTAATTCCTCTCCACTCGTCGACCAGGTGCGGCCGAACCGTTATTTCAGAATGTTCCATTTCAGGGCGCTAACTGGCCGGGTACCCATACGCCTCAACCAGCTCCAAATCCCTATCTTACGAATTTTAGAACTCCACCGAGACCTTCGTTTCAGTACCAGCCTGCGCTTTTAAAATTCCAAGCGCAAAAAACCTTCGTGGCTTATGGAGATCAAAATGGAACTAAGTTTTATACGGTCGATAAAAGTGATGTTCTGGAAATCGAATCGATGGATTACGCTACCCAGGCTGATTTATTCAAGTCCCGAGGACTCAACGAATCCTTTGCAATACAGTCTTTAAAGCATCGCTTTCCCTATGGTCCAATGAAAATGACGGTCAGACGGTCTATGGATCCAAATAAAATTGGTAAATCAGTTTACGTTCATAACAGCCAACTGGGATTTATAAAATTAGTAGACGATGGCACCACCAATACGGGTGAATATTTGGATGAAAGTGGAGAGCTAATTGATGATAGTGAAGCTCCGGTTGAAGGTTCGTACTGTGCAACGTGCGAACATGCTACCAAAAGTATGAATCCTTTAACATCCATTGCTCAACAGGGGATGAAAGCTGTTTCCGCGATATCGATTGAAACCGCAATGCGAAGTTATTCTGGATCGCCGCAGGTCAGACGACTCATTCAGACTGCGCGAAATAATATCGAAGGCGGTAACGCTAGCAAATATATTCGTAAAACCTGGAGTCCCAAGCTTCAGAAATATGTAGTTCAAACCAAATGTTACCGGGCCGTGAAGGATGCATTGATTGATTCGGATTTGGTTTCCCCTAACTTTGCTGCCGGAAGTTTGCCAGCGCGGGAAGGAAAACAGTATTTACTGAAGGAGGGATTCACTGACCTTCTACAACACCCAAAGTTTAAAAATCTGGTAGCCAATCCTGACATGGCGCCTACCGGCGCAATCTTGGTTTACGAGGGAACTAACTATACCGCTGCCCAAATTGCTAAGGGCCAGAATTATGGTCACATCGAAATTAAGACGGCCCGTTCAGGGGAAGGCGGGTATATCTCGTTTAATAAAACCATTGTTGCCGCAAACGGAATGGCTACGTCCAGAAATGGTAACCCTCCCAGAAGAAAGCTCATTGGCGTTATGGTGAAAATATAGTACGTTTCCTACATGAAAAGTCGGTTTTTACCCTTACTCCTTTTAATTTTCGTCGTGGGCTGTCAGTCCACACATATCAAAACTCAAAAAAGAACTTCTGATAAAAAAGAAGAAAAAACTCAGGTATATGCGCCAGCGCCTCCGGTTACAGTTCCATCAACAGAGCCTGATGATAGCGACGTCGAAGAAAATCCATCTCTTCCGCCTACTCCGGTAGCACCGGTGGTAGACAGTACGGAAAAATGGGCATTAATTCTTGGACCAGGTGGCGCTTTAACGATTGGTCACGTAGGTGTATTACGACAATTTCAAAAAATGAAAGTTCAACCTTCTTGGATTGTTGGAGTTGAGTGGGCAAGTCCATGGGCTGCCTTATATTCCGTTGAAGGAAGTCCGCAATCCATTGATTGGCAGTTAAATAAATTAAAAGATTCTGATTTTCCAGGTGCAAGCGGTTGGTTAGGTGATAAAGAAACTCTTTCTGTAAATACCTATTCAACGTGGCTTAAAGAAGGATTTCAAAGTCGTAAGTTACAAAACTCGAAAATTAATTTTTTATGTCCTTCTTTTAATTTAAGTAAAAAAACAACGTACATCATGAATCGTGGCGAGTTCCGCGAAGTACTTCAATTTTGCTGGCCTTATCCTCCGACTTTAAAGGCGGGCCGGGGTGCAGTTGCAGCTCCTATGGCATTGGGTTCACTTGTTACGTATCTTCGTAAACAAGGTGTTCAAAAAATTATCTTGGTCAATGTGATGGGTAATGATGGATCAGTGACTGTCAAAGACGAACAACGGGATCTTTTATGGGGTCAAATCCATGAAGAGTACAGTACCCATGGTGCGCGCGCTCAAGGTGTGGATGAAGTTATAGAAATCAATTTAGGTTCCATGCGCCACATTGATTTTAAAAAGAGAAAAGAAATTATCGAGTCTGCCGAGCAAAAATCCGCAGACCAAGTTCAAAAAGTTGTAAGAAAATTTAAACTGTGAGGCTCCGATGAGAAAACCGATCTATGACATGAATCTTTTTAAAGAAAGACGCCAGAAAGTTGCCCAAAAAATTAAAGGGTCGGCTTTGATCGTCGCTTCTCATCCAGAACACATCCGAAATCATGATGTGAATTATCCCTACCGCCAGGATTCAAATTTATTTTATCTAACTGGGTGGGAAGAACCTGATTCCATTTTGATTATGCGACCTGGACTGACACCGGAAACAGTTTTGTTTGTTCGTAAGCGCGATAAAGAACGGGAAACCTGGGATGGTTTCCGATACGGACCAGAAGGTGCGGAGTTTGAATTCAAAGTTGATAAAGCATATCCAATCGATGAGTTCGCACAAGTTGCACCAGATTTATTAAAAGGATTTGATTCTGTTTATTACCGAATGGTTAAAAATCCAGAAGCAGATCAAAAAGTATTATCTGTTATTGAAAAGCTTCGTGCATCACAAGGCCGCACTGGTTATGGGTTACTGACCATTCACGACGCCGACACCATGCTGGGTGAAATGCGGTTAGTGAAATCACCAAAGGAATTAGAATACCTTGGACAGGCCTGTGAAATTTCCGCGCAAGCGCACGTAGCCGCGATGAAATTTACACGGCCAAATGTTACCGAGCGTGAAGTAACAGGTGTTCTTTGTTACGAATTCTATATGCGAGGCTCTGCCCGCGAAGGATATAACTTCATCGTCGCCAGCGGAAAAAACGCAACGACCTTACATTACAATTTTAATGATGATGTTTGTAAGGACGGAGATTTACTGCTGATCGATGCGGGCGCTGAGTATTGTTATTACACAGGCGATATTACTCGTACCTATCCGGTGAATGGAAAATTTACTGATGTTCAGGCAAAAGTTTATCAAGCCGTTCTTGATGTACAGAAAGAGTTAATTTCTTACGTGAAACCAGGAATCGTCTTTAAGGAACTTCACGACATTGGCGCTTCAAGATTAACTGACTATATGTTGGAACTTGGATTACTAACTGGTCAGAAAGATGAAGTGATGAAAAACCTTCTTCACCGCCGTTACTATCCCCATGGAATTGGTCACTGGTTAGGCCTTGATGTTCATGATGCTGGATTATATTTCAAAAACGGGGAACCACGTCCGATCGAAGAAGGAATGTGTTTTACGCTCGCGCTAGCTGATGAGATATGCAATGGCAA
>JAZKJI010000161.1:0-5537 GCA_040384405.1 Bdellovibrionota bacterium | reverse complement strand
GATATGGCACCTTCTAAATATCGTGGTATCGGAATTCGAATCGAAGATAATATCGCGGTAACGGCAAAGGGCTGTAACGTAATGACTTCGGCTGTGCCTAAAGAAATTGGTGAGATAGAAAAAATTGTGGGAACTGCGGCAGCTAACCGCTAGTTCTTAACTTTAAGTAATTTAATTGGAACCAAAAATAAATCGATGCGAAATCCAGTTCTTGGTTTTCGCAAAATCTGATAATGCCGATTCTGTTTTAAATAACCGATCATCCCTAGCAGAGGCACTGACCGCGATCCGAAGGTCAGTGGCTGATTCTAAGAGTGCTAGGTCACCTTCCGTATTGCCGCACGCTAGGAAAGGCCTGCGGCTGCCGTTGCGGCCAAACAAGGCCTCAACCTTGCCTTCCTTGTAACTAATGGGACCTGCTTGTTCAGTCGTAACTATTCCGTCCTTAATTTTTGTTTCCACACCGATCACGCAACTGGGGTCTAATCCTAAAAGTCCAATTCCAGCTTGGACCGACCAGGTGACCGAGGCCGTGATGACGAAAATCTCTACATTTTTTTGTTTTAACATAGCGATTAATTTTTTCTGCTCGTCAAAGACAGGAATTGGTTTTATTTCCGCAACGGCTTCTTCGGCCCAAGTTTTAACTTGAGCTAAAGATTTGCCGGCCAGAATCTGGGCTAACCACAAGTAAGCTTTTTTAGGTTCCGATGCTTTTAGTGAAGTGTAATGGCCCCAAGGATCCTGGGGCAAAGACACTAGTTGATGGTCGATTAAATAATTAAAAAAGTTTTCACCCAGATCAGTATCCCACAGAGTGCCGTCAGCATCGAACGCCGCAACCGCGCCACTTTTAGGAAGAGAGTTGACTGCAAGGTGTATTTGGTCCCAAATTTGTTTTGGATAGTCTTTGTATTTCATAGGTACTTAGTATGAAATAGTTTTCGTAGAAATGTCATAAGGAAAACCATGGATATTTACTGCCGCATAATGACTCCGACAGATACTGACGAAGTCATGGATTTCGAAAACAGAAAACTTGTCGATTCTCACCCCGATGAAATGGAAAGAAGTATTGCCAGCTGGCACGCAAGATGGCGCCGGGAATCTTTAGACCATTATATGGCTTTGGGTTGGAGTTTTTTGGTCCGCGATCGTGAAGTTCCAAGTCAATATTCCAACGAAGGTCTTTTAATCGGGTACTTCATTGCCCAACCTTTACTGTTCGTCGACGGCAATACTCAGTCACTTTGGGTAGAGCATCTTTCTTATTCAAGTTTAAAAGCACGGGACGAGTTATGTGATTTGGCTTACCGACTTTCACGGGAAAAGCATTTTCAAAAAGTTATTTTTCCAAGCAACACTGGCGTCATGAATGCACTAAATGGACATAAGCCTGAAACCTGGCAGCCCCAAACCATCGCTTTAAGAACTACTAAAACATGAAAGAGTTCTCTGCCCGCACTCGACAACAAATATTAAATGAGTGTGAAGGCGGAATTTACGACTTACTTATAATTGGTGGCGGAATTAACGGCGCGGGTGCCGCGCGTGATGCGGCTTTCCGGGGAATGAAAGTTTTTTTAGCCGAGAAATCTGATTTTGCATCTGGCACCTCTTCACGATCCAGCAAATTAGTTCACGGCGGACTTAGGTATCTGGAAAATATGGAATTTCATTTGGTGTTCGAAGCACTGAATGAAAGAACAGTGCTTTTAGAAATGGCTCCTCACTTGGTGCATCCACTTAAATTTATGGTACCGCTGTATAAAAATAGCCGGGTCTCTTTAAATAAAATGGATTTAGGGCTTTGGGTTTACGATGCACTTTCATTATTTCAAGCACCTGAACTTCACGAACGTTTAAATCCAAGTGAAACGGTAAAAACAATTCCGCAGATTAATTCTCATGATCTAAAAGGATCGTTAACTTATTACGATGCTTACATGGATGATGATCGATTGGTGATAGATACTTTAAGATCTGCCAATGAAGCGGGTGCCGATTGTGTTAACTATTTAAAAGCTACAACTTTCAAAAAAGAAATTATCGAAGATAAGCCTTTATATACCGTCCAATTAAAAGATGAAAAAACGGGAATGACCAAGACTGTAAAGGCCCGTCACGTTTTAAGTACGGTTGGACCTTGGACAGACGAAGTTGGAAAACAACTTTTTCCAAACTGGAAAAAAGTTTTAAGACCCACCAAAGGAATACATCTTACCATTGATAACTCGAAAGGTACCTTACCTTGTGCAGTGGTGATGGCCGCCGAGAAAAGTGATCGCATTGTATTTGCAATTCCCCGCCACGAAATGATTATTATCGGAACAACCGATACGGATTACACCGGAAATATTGATGATGTAAAAACCTTAAAAGAAGACGTTGATTATTTATTAAAGATATTTGGCTCTTATTTTCCAAACTGGGACTTTAATGCTAATGCCTTGGTATCTAGTTATTCAGGCGTAAGACCCTTAATGGACGACGGCGCAAAAACCGAGGGAAAGGTTTCTCGCGAACATTCAATTTGGACCGATGACAACGGAGTAACTTTTGTTGCCGGCGGAAAATACACAACCTACCGATTAATTTCAGAGCAAACCATTGAAGAAGTATTAAAACATTTCGATATGGAAACGCGTATGCGTTTTTCTGCCGGGAATACCAAAGCCCCTTTGACAAGGGGAACTTCCTACGAAAGTTTCACGAAAGCCGAGGCCCTGGTACAAGCTTGGTCTAAAGAAACCGGCTGGAGTGAAAGTGATGTAAAGCGCCTTGTACAACGTCACGGACTGGAAGCCGAAGATATCCTCCAAGATCGAGCTAACCATGACTCCATTTGGGAGTTAGAAGCTTTGCACGCACTTAAAACAACGATGTGCATAGAGCTTAAAGATTTCTATCGCCGTCGAAGTCCTTTATTTCTAGCGCAAAAAGATCATGGGCTATCACTATTGCCAGCGATTACTAATATATTTCAAAAACGTTTATCTCTTACAACTCAAGAAGTTCATAAGATGGAAGCTGATCTGAAAAATGAGATCGCTAGCGAAACTTCTTGGAAGCAAAACTAAACCTGACTAAATAGCGCCCCTCTACGTCTCTTGTAAAAAACTTCGCCAGCGAATTCTTACCATCTCATTTAGAGACGCTTCTAAACTGGCGTTTTAATTGCTTTAAAGGGCGTTGGAGGATTCTATGAGAACGATTACACAACTTTCGATTGCGATGACGGTACTTACATTGGTATCCGCTTGTTCTAGTAATAAGGATGCTGAAGTAGGCACATCGGTCGCACAAATCGGATGCGGCCCTTATCAACAGGGCAACATGTACGGTCAGAATCCTAATATATATAATCAAAATCCCCATCAGCAAAATGGATTTCAAGGCGGATATCAATATCAGGCTGGATACCAATATCAAGCCGGTTATCAAGGTGGTTACCAAGGAATTCCAAATCAGCAAGGTGCTTATCGTGGAGTTCCGGGACAACCAGTAAATATGTATAACCAAAATGGTTACAACAACGGAACTCAAGCAACTCCTGAATATTGTAATAATCCAAACTATCAATACCCAGGACAAGTTGGACAATACCCAGGACAAACTGGAAATCCAAATTTACCAGGACAATTTCCGGGACAGTTTCCTGGTCAAAATCCAGGTCAATTTCCAGGACAAAACGGTTCAGTTGGTTTGCCAAATGTTCCGGTTCAACAACAAGCTCAAATTATGTGTTCAGTTAGTAAAGCTCGCCGCGAAGTTTTGGGCGAAAGAAGTTTAATGCGAACTGTTCCCGTTCAGTGGGACGGACAAGCACTAGGTTCTGCAGTTCTTCCACTTTCTGGATTAGTAGAAAAAGATCAGCGCATTACTTTATCAATTGTTAATTCTGTAAATGGAGTTCGCGGAATTCTTGCGAATGAATCAAAACTTGATCAAGGAACAGTTCAAGAAGTGATCACTCAAGGTCCAATGTCTGCGCCATTAACAGCTAGTTTTTATAGCAATGGAAAAAGCATGCAAGTAACTTGTCAGCACATGTTAGCAACTCCAAGAGCTTTAACATTTTCGCAAGTGAGCTGTTTGGGTCGCGTAAAAGTTGCTAATCGTACTCGTCTGATTCAACAAACGATGCAGTGGAACGGACAAGGTCCGATGAATATCGTGTTTGATAACAGATCGTATGAAGAATTAGCAATCAGCGCGCAATTAATTCCTCAAAATGG
Organism: Bdellovibrionota bacterium; assembly: GCA_040384405.1. GTDB lineage: Bacteria > Bdellovibrionota > Bdellovibrionia > Bdellovibrionales > Bdellovibrionaceae > JAZKJI01. Next base: position 1,299 of record JAZKJI010000161.1, on the reverse strand, counting down.
AAATCAATCTGCTCGAATCCAATTAAATGTAAGAGACTCTGTCCATAATTTCGAGCGCGAGTTTTCTTCTGCAGTTGATAACGCTGAAGTGCGTTTTCATTCTCAAGAAGGATCGAGCTTAAAACTTGATCTAAACTGCCAGGTCCAGTAATTGTGACGCAGGAGGGGCAAGCCCCTCCTAAATATCAGGATTGACTCTCATTTTCCACGCCTCTAGACTTGTTTGTAACTCTCAAATTACAACGAGTACCGACATGGGTTTGTTCGATAAATTTACAGATTATTTCTCTAACGACATTGCCATCGATTTGGGCACGGCTAATACGTTGGTTTACGTAAAAGGTCGCGGCATTATTTTGGATGAGCCTTCTGTCGTTGCCGTTCAAAAAAATTACCGTGGAATGCAAAATCGCGTTCTAGCAGTAGGTAAAGAAGCCAAAGAAATGCTTGGAAGAACTCCGGGCAGTATCGTTGCAATTCGTCCGATCAAAGATGGCGTTATTGCTGACTTCGAAGTTACCCAATCTATGCTTAAATATTTTATTCAAAAATCAATGGGTGAAAAGAAAAGTATGATTCGTCCACGAATCATTATTTGCGTTCCGTACGGAATCACCCAAGTTGAAAAACGCGCCGTTAAAGAGGCAGCTCAATCTGCCGGAGCGCGCGAAGTTTATTTGATAGAAGAGCCTATGGCTGCGGCGATTGGGGCAGGACTACCCATCACAGAACCAAGCGGAAACATGGTTGTTGATATGGGTGGTGGTACGACGGGTGTCGCGGTTATTTCATTGGGCGGTATCGTTTATTGTAAATCAATTAAAGTTGCCGGTGATAAATTTGACGAAGCAATAGTGAATTACGTTCGTCGCCAATTTAATCTTTTGATCGGTGAACGAACGGCAGAAAATATTAAAATCCAAATTGGAAATGCCTATCCTTTCGAAGAGGAAAAAAGCATAGAGGTCAAAGGTCGTGACCTTGTCGCAGGTGCTCCGAAAACAATTGAAATCACCAGTTCTCAAGTTAACGACGCATTGATGGATCCATTATCCGAAGTTGTTGATGCAGTTCGAACCGCGCTAGAGAAAACTCCACCGGAATTAGCTTCTGATATCGTGGACAATGGTATTGTTTTAACTGGTGGCGGCGCTTTGCTTGCAAATTTAGATGTTTTGTTACGCGAACGCACTGGACTTCCAGTTTCCATTGCTGAAGATCCGTTAAGTTGCGTCGTAATGGGATCAGGTAAGGTTCTTGATAATCTCGACTTGTTGAGGCAGTTAACGGTTGATTAAT
>JAZKJI010000160.1:6476-8850 GCA_040384405.1 Bdellovibrionota bacterium | reverse complement strand
GAACTGATCAACTCAATATTGTACGGAACCTATGTTGATCTTGATGCGAAGATTGTTTCAATTAAAAGAACTATTGCTCGCACAAAATTGGGTCCAAGCACTGAAGCAATTATTAATGCTGCCAACAAAAAAAATATCCCCTGGAGACGAATTGGTTCCGACAGTCTGATCCAAATGGGTTATGGAAAAGGCATTCGCAAAATTCAAGCTGCCGTTTCTGATGCCACAAGTTTAATTTCAAAAGAATTAGTTCAAGATAAAAATCTGACTAAACAACTTCTTGAAAGCGCCGCCATTCCCGTACCTGAAGGAATGGTTATTGATAGTTTAGAACAAATTGACGAAGTTTTAAATTCGTTCAGCGGCCCTTATGCATTAAAACCACTTGATGGCCACCACGGCAATGGCGTCTGCCTTAATTTAAATACGAAAGAAGATTTAATTGCGGCATTTAAAATTGCCAGCGAATTTTCTTCGGATGTTTTAGTGGAAGAAATGTGCGAGGGAAAAGATTACCGAGCACTTGTCATTAATGGAAAGTTTATCGCCGCAGCCGAAAGAAAACCACCAATGGTTATTGGTAATGGCGAAAGCACCATTCAAGAACTGATCGATGTTGTTAATACCGACCCTAGAAGGGGCGAAGGACACGGTAGTGTCCTTACCCGCATTGAAGCTGATGATGTAATGCTGGAATGTTTGAAAAAGCGAGGTCTAACATTAGAATCTATTCCCGACTACGGTCAGGAAGTCATACTTCGATCTAATGCTAATCTATCCAGCGGCGGAACATCTAAAGACGTAACGGAACAAGTTCATCCGGAAGTAAGATTTGCCTGCGAGCGAATCGCTCGTATTGTTGGATTAGACATATGCGGTGTTGATATTATTCATTCAAATTTGTCTGAGCCACTTAATGGGAATTTTAAAGTTATTGAAGTTAATGCGGGCCCTGGATTACGAATGCATTTAAGTCCAACGGAAGGAAATCCGCAACCAGTCGGAGAAGCAATTATTGATATGCTCTACCCTCCAGGTGTTTCGGCTAGAATTCCGATTGCATCAGTCACTGGAACGAATGGAAAGACAACGACGATCCGTTTACTTGGAAAAATCCTTTCTCATAAACCAAATTATATGGTGGGGATGACAACAACAGACGGTATTTGGTTGGGTTCACAAAAAGTTCGTTCCGGTGATACAACGGGTCCTGATTCAACTCGCGTGGTCCTTTCTGATCCAGGAGTAGATGCCGCCGTATTAGAAGTTGCGCGTGGGGGAATGTTACGTGCGGGACTTGCCTACGATTGGTCGGATGTTTCAATTATAACAAACATTAAACCTGATCATATCGGCCAAGACGGAATCGAAGATATCGAAGATTTGGTTTGGATTAAAGGTTTGGTTGCGGAAAGAGTTCGTGAAAACGGAACTTTGATTTTAAATGCGGATGATGAACAAGCGTTAAAATTAAAAGACAACCCACGTGTCACAAAAATTCCTAAAAAAATAGTTTTGTATTCTACAAAGTCAGATAACCCAGCCATCACTAATCATATTGCCGCCGGTGGCGAAGCGTTTTGGTATGAAGATGGTTGGATGTGCGCACATCACAACGAACAATCAATGCGATTTGTCCGCGCGGAAGATCTTCCCTTTACCCTAGGTGGAAAGGCCGAATTCCAAGTTTCTAACGGAATCGCGGCACTTGCGGCAAGTTTACATATGGGGGCAACGGCACAGCAAGCAGTCGAGGCACTTAAAACTTTCCATGGATCATTTGATAATCCTGGCCGCGCGAACCTATACAAACTTCGCGAAGGACATTTGTTTTTGGATTATGGACATAACACTGATGCGATTGCTGCATTCGGCGAAATGTTGAAACAATGGAATGGTTATCATACGACGGCTGTACTGGGCCTACCGGGTGATCGTACGGATCAGATACTTGAAGAGGCTGCTAAAAAAGCGGCGGAAATATTTGACCGAATCATACTCCGCGATGACATTGATACTCGTGGCCGCCAGCCCGGTGCCATGCCGGCAATGATGGAAAAAATTATTAAAGCTCACAGGCCTGATGTTGAAGTCGTTATTATGGAAAATGAAATGGTCGCCGTAGAACAAGCACTTCAGGCAGTTCAAAGAAATGAGATCGTTGCCGTATTTTATGATTATCTTGATCCAATTATGAAGGTCGTTCGTCAATTTGATCCAGTAGCGGTGCAAAATTTAGAAACGATAGAACTACACTATGTTCCCGCAGAACAGACAAGAACTTGGACAATGCCCAGTGAACCAGAAGTAAATTCTGAAACAGTGGCTTAGCAAATCAGTTTCATTTTTTGCGATATAAGATTTTTTTTGGTTC
>JAZKJI010000160.1:5268-6466 GCA_040384405.1 Bdellovibrionota bacterium | reverse complement strand
ACGAATGGCGCACAGAAAAAAAAGCCCGATTAAAAAACCACATGCTACTGGTTCGCTGATTATTGTCGGAGGACGGGAAGATAAAGAAAAAGAACGTCGAATTTTAAAAGTAATCGTCGTGCGAAACGGTAACGGTCACATGGTCATTGCCACCGTTGCCAGTGCGATGGCCTCGGATCTGTGGAAAGAATATAAATCGGTTTTTACTCATATGGGAGTAAAGCACATTAGCCATTTACATGTTGATCAGGCAGAAGATGCTCGCGACCCCGACGTAATTAAAATCATGGATAAAGCTAAGACCGTTTTCTTTACCGGTGGTGATCAGTTAAAAATCACAACAAAAATTGGTGGCACGCCAATTTTTCAAAGAATGTTAGAGATCTATGAGTCCGGTGGAATCATCGCCGGTACTTCTGCCGGTGCTTCAATGATGGGTGAAACCATGTTGGTAGGAAGCGAAGCTACCGAATCCCATAAGGTAGGTAACTGGATGATGGCTCCTGGCTTAGGCTTGGTGAAGAATATGATCATTGACCAGCACTTTGCTCAGCGCGGGCGGATCGGCCGCCTATTGGGAGCGGTTGCGCTTAATCCGGGAGTATTGGGAATTGGAATTGATGAAGATACGGCAATAATCGTGGAAGATGGAATGTTTAAAGTCGTAGGTACAAATGCCGTTTATGTCGTGGATGGTACTGCAGTTACCTATACAAATATTTCCGAGGCCGCCGCTGAAAAAACGATGTCCATGCATAACGTAAAAATACATATTCTGTCTTGCGAAGAAGTATTTGACCTGCAAACTCGTACTGCTTCGGTAGGTGGTCGCGAAGACCAGCCAGTCGGATTTTTGCATCGCTAACTTTTTCTGATTTCTTAATTGTTTGAATTTATTCTAGAAATTTTAAATCTGACTAGATTTATTTGTCTAAGGGACTGTGGGACTTTTTAGAATTACCGGCGGGAAATACATGTAGGCCAATTTTATGAGCCAACTGTGGAAGATCGATTGGCTTCGATAAATAATCTGTGCAACCAGCTCCTAAACATTTCGCGCGTTCTTCGGCCATTGCATGGGCGGTTAATGCGATAATTGGGATTGCGTAATTTGTATCTCTTAATTTTTTCGTTGCTGCATAACCATCCATTACAGGCATTTGAATATCCATAAGGACGATATTGAACTTAGATGCTA
>JAZKJI010000160.1:2829-5237 GCA_040384405.1 Bdellovibrionota bacterium | reverse complement strand
CATCTTGGCCGTTATCAGCGAGCTCTACGGAAGCTCCCCGCTTTTCTAGAAAAAGTTTGATCAAATCCTGATTATCCGGTGAGTCTTCTATTAGTAAAATTTTTGCCCCGGCTAAATTTGCGCCCTGAAAAATTTCATCTTGGCTTGAATCATTTTTTGAATTTATACCTTTTCCGATTTCTGCAGTAATCGTAGCTACAAAGGTACAACCTTTTTCCGAACCTTCTGCCAGTGTTAAATCGCCACCTAATAAACGCGCTAAACGGCGCGATAATGCCAATCCTAAACCTGTACCACCAAATTTTCTGGTCACAGAGTTATCGGCCTGCATGAATGGTTTAAATAATTTTTTCGCGGCGTCTGCCTTTAAACCGATTCCGGTATCTTCAACACGGAAGATTAAGTTTATGGACTTACTACCTCTGGATTCCGCATTGAGATGTAAAGTTACGCCGCCCTTTTCAGTAAACTTTATGGCATTACCAACAACGTTCATTAAAATCTGGCGAATACGTTTTGAATCAGAAATGATGGTTTTAGGAACGGCTTTATCAACTTTGTGTTCAAGATAAATGCCCTTTTGCTCTGCTTTTTTGCCAAGCAATAAACAAATATCCCGTACCAGGTCGAGAGGCGAAAATTCACGTTGCTCTATTTCCAAATGACCGGCCTCAACTTTTGACAGGTCTAATATTTCGTCAATTAACTCGACAAGGGCTTTACCGTTTTTCTTGATAATTTGAATATATCTGGATTTTTCAGAAGGTGGCGTCGATGTATCATCCAAAAGTTCGGCGAATCCGACCAATGCGCCCAAAGGAGTTCTGATTTCGTGGCTCATATTTGCCAAAAAAGAAGACTTTAATTGATTTGCGGTTTCTGCTTCTTCTTTTGCAGCAAGTAACTGTTTTTTCTGACTGTCTAATTCGATAAATACTTTTACCTTACTTTTTAGTACTGCCATATCGACCGGTTTAAAAAGAAAGTCCACTGCACCAGACTCGTAACCTTTAAATGCAAAACCTGAAGCTGGAGACGCCGCCGTAATAAAAATGATTGGAATAGCCCGAGTACGTTCTGTTCCACGCATGAGTTCTGCGAGCTCGAACCCATCCATGTCAGGCATCTGAACATCCAACAACGCTAGCGCAAAGTCGTGATCTACCATTAATGCCAAGGCTTCGGCACCAGATTGGGCTTTGAAAATTTCAACTTCGAGCTCACCTAAAAGTGAACCCAAAGAAAAAAGATTTTCTCGGCGGTCATCTACAAGCAGTATCTTAACTCTTTCCAAATTTCCTCACTAAATTCCTAACCGATACAAAAACAAAATAATGTTTTTCATCGTAAATCATACCAAAAAAGGCTACCCGAGGCTATCCAGAAACTGGGATATCTCTTCTAGCTTAAGTATATATTGTGGCGAAGCTTCGTTGATGGCGGCCTCGGGCATTGCCGGAAATTTTGCCGTTTTGGGGTCTTGCACCACAGCCAAACCCCCTTGATTCTTAATCTGTTTAAGGCCATCCGCACCATCTTCGTTAGCGCCGGTTAACACAATTCCCACCGTCTTTGATTTATAAACTTGTGCCGCAGTTTCAAATAGAACGTCGATAGAAGGACGAGAAAATCTCACTGGTTCTTCCACACTGAGACTAAAATATTTTTTATCCTCTACCATCAGATGATATCCTGCCGGAGCGATAAAAATGTTTCCTGGAATAATTGGCTGCTTGTCTTCGACTTCGATAATTGGGCAATGGCATATCTGACCAAAAAAATCAGCAAGCGTGTTGGAATCACCGGCCACGTGCTGAACGATGGCTATGGCATATCCAAACGTTTTAGGAAGTGAAGTAAGAATAGTTTTAAGCGCTTCGATCCCACCGGCTGAACAACCCAGAACCACCAGTTCATATTTTTTATCAAAGGAAAACTTTGAAGATTTTAATTTTCCATCTGCAGGACTAGATCCTGCGGTAGATTTTTTCTTCACGGGAAAATACCTCAAAGTTTAAGTTATAGTTTGAAAATCGAAGGGTCTCTTTAGAACCCAAGGCCAGAAATCCGCGGCGTGCGAGGCTGTCGTTAAATAAACCTAGCGCACGATTCTGCAAATCACGGTCGAAATAAATCAGTACGTTTCGGCAAGAAACAAACTGCACTTCTGAAAACACACTGTCAGTTGCAAGGCTGTGATCAGCGAAAACAATATTTGCGCGAAGGGTTTTATCTAACATTGCCGAATGATAATCAGCCGTGAAATAAGTTGAGAATGATTCACGGCCGCCGCTTTTTTGATAATTGGCCGTATATTCCTTAATTCGGTCGATATGAAAAATTCCCTGCTCGGCTAATTTCAAACTGTTGGGATTAATATCAGTGGCGTAGATCGTGGTGCGATCCAG
>JAZKJI010000160.1:0-2819 GCA_040384405.1 Bdellovibrionota bacterium | reverse complement strand
CGCGTAGGAATAAACTTCTTCTCCGGTACTACATCCCGCAATCCAAATTTTTAACGAAGGATATGTTTCCAGTATCGGAACTACATTTTGACGGAAGTTTAAGAAAAAAGTCGGGTCACGAAACATCTCGCTTGTTGGAACGGTTAAGTATTGCAGTAAAGAAGTAAAAAAAGTTGGGTCACTCTGAACTTGTTCTTTAACTTGGGTTACCGTAGGAACTCCAAAACGAGTCATCGCAGTTTTTAAGCGCCTTTTAACCGAGCTCATCGCATATCCGCGAAAATCGTAACTGTATTTTTCGTAGATTACATCCAGAAGATCTTTTAACTCATTATCTAGACGAATCTCTTCTTCCATTACACATTCCTGCTGCTGGATAGCCACACACGAATCAAAGATAGAAGTTTATCGGTATCAACGGGCTTTGGAAGGTAGTCGTTTGCACCTGCATCAATACATAAATCCCGGTCATCGCGCATTGCTTTTGCAGTTAGTGCAATGATTGGTAATTTTTTAAACTTAGAAATTTTTCTGATTTCCCGCATCGCTTGATATCCATCCATTACGGGCATCATGATATCCATTAGAACTAAATCAATTCCCTCTTCTTCTTGAAGCTTCCTTAAAGATTCTTCTCCATTTTTTGCGATGATGATTCGGGCACCTTTTTGCTCTAGTGCAGAGGTCAACGCAAAGGTATTCCTCATATCGTCATCAACGATCATAATTGATTTTGACTCTAACGTTTGGCCGCGATTTCGCATTTCTTCCAGAATTCGTTGCTGTTTTGGATCCAGCTCGGCCTCTACACGGTGTAGAAACAAAGTAACTTCATCAAGAAGACGCTCGGGAGATTTAGCGCCCTTAATGATTACTGCCTGGGAATTTTTAAGTAGTCTTTCTTCGTCGTCGCGGCTTAATGCCGTTCCCGTATACACGATGACTGGAGGGTAACTATGTTCATCGTTTTCATTCATTTTTTCCAATAACTGAAATCCCGTCATGTCGGGTAATTTCAAATCCATAATCATGCAGTCATAAGAATCTTTGGATAATGTTGCCAAAGCTTCTGCACCATTGGGTACGGCAACGGTTTCTACGTTCTGATCTTCGATCAGCTTCTGAATTGCGTTTCTTTGGACATCATTGTCTTCGACAATTAATACTTTACGGATTCCTTGCCGGATTTTTGCTTCTAGCTTTCCAAAAGCGTTCAACAATTCGTCCTTTTTAGCAGGTTTCAACAAATATCCGACCGCCCCCATTTGCATCGCTTGTTTCGAAAAATCCTGCCCAGAAATGACATGAACAGGAATATGTCGTGTTTTTGGATGTTGTTTAATTCTGTCCAATACGAACAAACCGCTGTGATCTGGTAGCTTCATGTCCAGCAGCACAGCATGCACAGGCCTATTCCTCGTGTACTGAACCGCTTCCTCGGCCGAATGCATGATAACGCATTTAAACTTAAGTTCCTGGGCGACTTCGCAAAGTGTTTTTGAAAACGTAGGATCGTCCTCGACAATTAATAATATTTTATCCGTAGGCTTAAACTTTTCGTATCTGTCCTCGTCTTCGATAGACGGCATGTTTGATTTACGGGGAATCAAGGTTTCTTCTTTTGTAGTAACCTGAGAGTAGGTTTTTGAAGAAATCCGGTTTGCAATTTGGTTTTGGTTCTCACTGACCTGGTCTGATTCTAGTTTTTCCGGAATAGAAAAGGTAAATGTGCTTCCTTTGTTCGGCGTACTTTCAACTTTGATAGATCCGCCTAAAAGTTTAGCCAGATCTTTTGAAATTGAAAGTCCTAATCCAGTGCCACCAAATTTTCTGTTAGTAGTTCCGTCAGCTTGGCGAAAAGCTTCGAAAATTACATCCTGTTGTTCATCTGGAATTCCGATGCCCGTATCAATAACCTGGAAATCGATAAATCTAATTCCGTTCTGTTCAGTTCCTTTACGGACATACAGATTAACACTTCCGCTGGGCGTAAATTTTATGGCATTAGAAAGCAAATTTTTTAAAATTTGCTCGGCCCGCATTCCATCGGTCCAAATAGTACCCGGAATATCTTTTTCAATTTGAAATTTTAGGTTTAAGTTTTTTTCTTCGGCCATAGGGGAAAACGACCGCTCCAGGCTTCTAACTAAAAGTTCCGGCTTAACTTGCTCGATTTGGATATCTAGTTTTCCAGATTCCACTTTTGATAAATCGAGTATGTCATTTATCAGAGTTAATAAATCATTTCCGGAATTCATGATCTGCTCGGCAAATTCAATTTGTTTTGCAGTTAAATTGTTTTCTTTATTATCAGCCAGCAATTTAGCTAAAATTAAAGAGCTATTTAACGGCGTTCTTAATTCATGTGACATATTTGCGAGGAACTCGGACTTGTACCGGCTGGCAGTTTGTAATTCCTCGGCTTTTCTTTGCAGATCTAACTGGACATCAATGAGTTCATCATTTCGTTTATCCAACATATCTTTCTGTATTTCGAGGGCCCGCGTCTGTTCTTCTAACTGCGCGTTTGTTTGTTCCAGTTCTGCGTGTTGGGATTCTAACCTTACTTGGGATTCCTTTAGCATTTTGGCTTGTTCTTCAAGCTCTTCGTTTGTCACCCGCAGTTCTTCTTGCTGGGCCTGTAACTCTTGGGCTTGGTTCTGAACTTCTTTTAAAAGCTGTTCTAGGGTTTCCCGATATTTCGCTGATTTAACGGCGACGGCGATACTTTCGGTAATTTGATTGATCATCTCGAGGGTTCTTTGATCGGGATGATTTATGAAGCCCAATTCAATAACCGAGTTTACCGTCCGGTCTGT
>JAZKJI010000159.1:286-6132 GCA_040384405.1 Bdellovibrionota bacterium | reverse complement strand
AAGGGCGTATCCTCTGTGATTTCAGAAAGTAATATTTGCGCCTGGCTACGGATCCCGCCCAGTGGATTATTTAATTCGTGCGCCAAGTGTCCGGCCAGCTTTCCCAGTGCAGATAATTTTTCACTCTGAATCCATTGCTGCATCAATTGCCGTTCGCGAGTCAAATCGTGATACTGGTGAATGAAAACCCTTTTACCAAGCAAAGTGTTTTTAACTTCAGAAGAGGAAACATTCCAAATTTCATTAGGCAAATTTAACTCGGATAAATTTTTGGCCTCCACCAATGGGCAGCCCGGGCAAGGGGAAGCTCGAGAAGCAAAAACCTCAAAGCAACGTGGATTTTTCCATTGTCCGTTTCGCAAGAACTTCTGATTAGATCTCAGTACTTCAAAATCTTGTGAGATCAGTGCAATCGGTTCATTAATTTCATCAAATGCGATTTCCCACAGGTGAACATGGTTTTCGATAGCTTCATCGAGTAAAAAACGCCCAACCGCATTTTCAAAAACCGTTGTCAGTTTTTGACTAAAATCTTTTTCCACCGCCGTCAGTTTTTCGGGCCGCGGGCACTCGATAATTAAGTAAGCATTTAACCCAACCGGAAACTCCATTTTGTGAACTTGTGGATTCAAAAGGGGACGGCCCACTTGCGCAGCTAAATAGCCTTTTAGGTCTGAATCATTTGAAGGCTCATTACCTGGGATAAACTTTTTAGAAATTAAAAATACCTGCCCCCAAGCTTCAGATCCCGCAATTGCCGACTTAAATGCGGCCAGTCCCTCTTGAAGTGACTGCGCCTTAAGAAGTACCTGTAAAAAAATAACTAAGCGCCGGTTTAACTGAAGATTTAATTTTTCTTCTTTGTGGGAAGTTTCAAAAGATACCGTTTCTTCTTTGATTTTTTCTTCAAGTGCGGAAGTCATGACCTCAAGTTCACGATTTTTATTTGATATTTCTTTGCCCCAACTGACATCCTTTTTTCGGCGGGCGGCCGCTTCCAAAAAATTTTCCAGCGCTTTTTGGCGGTCGGTCTCGGACTCTTCTTCCAAAATAAATTGGGCCCAAGGATATTTATTGGCTAATTCAGGAAAAGATTTGAAACCAGCTTTTAAAATACAAAGTACCGGAAAAGGCGATTGCACCCAAGTATTCCACTCGGTGGACTCTAAGGACGAAACGCCGTCCACTGCCAGGACGACTCCATCAATTTCATTACGGTGATAAGTTTCGGTAGGATATACCCAATGAACGGCGAATGCCGCATCACTGGGAGCCTTATTAGTTAAAAGACCGGGCGCGACCCACAGTATGGACAAGGGATTTTTTGGCGGCGTTATCTGCGCCTCGCTGGCCCACTCGAGCCCCTCGGATTTCGGCAATGAATTTCTCCAACTCTTTGCTCCAACAATGGAGGATATCAACAAGATCGTATTCTAGGGCATACGCCACTGCCTTGAAATCTTTTTTTTCTGAATTGGTTAATAGAGCCCGAACTGTCACAGAGAGTCGACCTTCAAGTTGATCCCACGCTAATACCTGGCTTGGAATCTTTTGGGTGCGGTGAATTTTCATGGAAGTTAAAGATTCCACGAACTCGCTGCACCAATGAAACACATGATCTAATTTTTTATACGTTGAACGGGTTGGTTTATCGACCATTTCCTGAGCAAGTGAGTAAACTGGTTCAGTCTGTTCTTCGATGGCGCCAATCCACCCTTCGGCTACTTCTACTACTAATTGCATGATATCCGTTACGATATACTCGATATGTTTTATCTCTGATAATCGAGAGTTCTGGAAAACACTTTCGCCGTCTGTGGTTAAAGTCTTTCCATCGATCATAAATTGGCAAACGACTTTATTTTCGGCACTTAGTTCTTTTTCGATATCATCGATGACTTCCATGACCATACGGTCTTCTTCATAGAAATCTAGCAGTGCCTTGGCTGTACATTTAAAGCTGTCCATCTGCCATCTCTTTCTGTTCTTGAACTTGGAAGCTCAAGAATACTTGAAGAACCACGGCACAACGTTCGTGACAGGTAATCATAGATTTAATTATTTCTTCGCGAGTTCCCGGAGCAATTCTGATTCTTTCCACTTCCATAAAACGGAACAGAGGCTGAAGGTCCGTCATTTGTTGTGAAATAAGCATTTGAATATCGTCAGCACGTTTTAAAATTTCAGCTAAAATTTTCGGATCAATTTTATCCGCATTTGCCAAATTTTCTAAAACGACATCATTTAAATTTTGTAAATGAGCGACGGCTTCGGCCATGGCTGGATTCACCCTGGGGAAATCAGCGCCCCAATAAAGTGCGGCAATTAAGTCCCATTGAAACTCAGTTCCTGTCATTGGACCGTCAAAAGCTGGAATCCCTTGAACCCCGATATACACATTGGCGGGTTTAAATCCATTGATAGAAGCAGTCATTGTTTGCGCTAAATCACGAGTATTTAACATTTCAAAATCATTTTCAAAATAAACAAAACTGCCAGGACTGCGCGGACCGGTCTCCCAAAAGTTCACGGTTGGATTACTGATGTTAAAGACACTTGTCCCAACTAATCCGGCCGCATGAACCAAAGAGCTATCTGCCGCTACTAACATTTTACATTTTGCTAATACGCCAAAAACATCTGACCATTTGGTCTTTCCCACATAGTTATACAGATGCGCATGGGAAGAACTGCCCGCGATTTTCTCGGCGTCTTCGCTTTCGCTTCCGGCCCCTAGTAAAATCAGCGGCGTATTCGGAAATATCTCTCCGAATTCGCGGATGAAACTGATCCACTTAAGGACTGGAATTCTTTTTCCCTCTTGGCTGGCGCCGATATGGATAGCGATAGATCCCGGGGTTACCGCTAACGGCGTCTGAGCTTTAAAGGAATACGTTAAATCACTATCTAAAACATCCACTCCGGCAACCGAGGCCAGAATGTTAATTAAATGAAAACGGTTGTGCTGACCTACGCCAACTTGGGCATAAAAATATTCACTGGCTTCATCAAGAATTTTAAAACTTCCGTCTTCGTGGCGGCCATAACCACGCATGATAACGGTATCAGTTTCTAACATGCTCATTAAGTAACTTGAAGCGGGACTAAAACTTAAATTGATGATCTCGTCATAATTTTCGTATTTCAAATTATCTACAAATGCATGGGCCCGTCTGATACTTTCGCCTTCGTTCATTTCTTCTTGGATAATTGGGCCAATCAAATTGACGGTAGAAAGTTCAAGTATCCGGTCGAAGCCTTCAAGTTGCCCTGCTGCTTCTTTAAATTTAGAACGAACTAAAAAATCAATTCGTGCATCCGGATATTTACGGCGCAGTGATTTTAACACTGGTCCCGTAATTAAAATGTCGCCAAATCTAGCGAGTTGAAGAACTAAAATCTTCATGAGGCACCTGTTCTTTTAAAAGTTCTAATAGGAAATTAACGACCATTTCATCTTTGGACTGAGTTTTATATTCAGTACTTAAAGTATTATGTTCCGCGCTTTGCGAAATCAGCTTTTGGTTTTCCAAACGCTTAATCGCTAATTTAAAGTAGTGAACTGCTTCGTCCTTCATTGTCTTTCTCCATGGTCAGCTTTGATTCAGAAAGCTCTTCCAAATATAAAAACCCATTACGGAATCCTGTACGGAACGCGCTAACCGGGGCTTTTTTCCATTTTAGGGGGTGGTGGTCATTGAGCAAATGATCTAAGAGATTTTGTGCATATTCTGGCGGAAGGTCCTCCTCGCAAAGATGCGAGGTCTGGGTGCAAGCCTTAGAATGATGGCAAGGTTTGCATTTTGTATTCGGAGAAAGCACAAAATGCCCAGGACCAAAGGCCGAAGTCTTACGGAAGTCACTGCTGCCAAGGCTTAACGTTAAGCTTTGCGTTCCTACCAGTGCCGCCAAATGAATAATCGCCGTATCGCCGGAAATAACCATTTTAGAATTCTTAACTTCGTTTTGTAACTCCGCTAAACCTAGAATTTTTATAGCGGCTGCCGGGAAAACCTTTTTAAGTTGAGCTTCTTCGAAGGGTGCGCCAACTACAATTGCTTCATAAGAAGTGTTTTCTTCAATCCACAATTGCAATAAACGCCAGTTTTCCAGGGACCAATTTTTTTTCTGATCACTTGTAAAGGGCTGCAGCAAAATAACGTCGGATTTAGTTTCACGGATATTTTGGATAACTGCGGGCACTTCGGCAATTTGCAAAAGTAAATCACAGTAATGATATTGGGATATACTTCCTGACTGCATATGATCATTTAGATATCGCAACCAAGAATTTTCCATCGGAGCCCATTGGGAAATTCCATCCCACTGAAGCCCGGTCTTTTTTTCAGCGTTAACCAAAGACATCAAATATCCGGAAACTTTGTCGTGACTTAAATTGATGGCCAAATCAAAAGTAGAATCTTGCAGAATGGAAATCCATTCTCGCAAAATTCCCTCTGGCGCTGTAATAGGGACGGTTTTTAAAAGCGCAATATCTTGCAATGATTTTCTTGGAAAAAACTGAACTTCATCGTTCGGATCAATTAATTCAACAACCGAAGGAAGATTATCATTCACCATCCAAGTAAACTTAGCAGTGGGATATTTCGCCTTTAAACCGTTACGAATTTGCCGGTGCATCAGGGTATCCCCTAAACGCAACAGCGAAAATATTAAAATTTTCACGATAAAACTTCTTTCAAGATTTTCTGCTCGATGTGCAAGACATCGTGGTAGGTAACTGCCCATTCGCGCCAATGGCGGGGCTTTGCGGGATCAAGATTTTTCATCGTCCAAACTTCATCTGATCGTCCACGCAAATTTTCTGCGGAAGTTCTGAAATGCTCCAATGAATTTCCAGCGGCTGGTTCGAAAATCAATGGCAGAGTCCGCCCGATTTCACCGGTTAAAAGTGGATGCGTTAGTACGCTTTGCTTTTCTTCTAACAGGACAAAATTAATTTCAGTCTGTTTAAAGATCTTACGGGCCCAACTAATTAGCCCGGGACGCGTATCCACGGCAGTTATTGGCAACAAAGTTAATTGATGAAGCTTTTGCAGATGCAGGCCTGCACCAATTCCCAAAACCGTCACTGGCAGACCCAATTGAATATAATGTTTATTTTTATCCATCCACTGTCGTGCTTGTTTTTCAGGATCAATTGCGCAACTTAATGCAGCACCATTTTCATGGGGAATTAAATAACCTTGTGGGTTCGCACGAAGATCGAATGTTCTATTGGTTGCCAAGCAATTCCATCACTTTCCAAAGGTGTTGATTTTGTGGGTTCCAAACTAAACAACGAGTAAGCTCGATTTGCGCTAAATCAAATTTCTTCAACTCGCAAAAACAATGAATCAAACGTAAAGAAAGATCTTCGTCATGTTCGTTAGAGTGTAAATAGTTTTGAAGTAACTCGATACAAGTAGACCACTGCTTGCTATTCATTAACCACTCGGAAGCCAAGATATGCGCAGTACGGTTTCTAGGGTTAAGCTCAACCGACTTTAAGATATTTCCCATTGCTAATTCTTGGTCACCATACTGGCAATGAACCATTGCAAGGCCTGCCCAAGCGCGATCATTTTCGGGATTTAACTCAACTGCTCTGCGGAAACACATTCGTGATTTTTCGTAATCAGCTTTTTGAAATTCTAAAGTTCCATAGTTTACAAATAGAACATCAGAAGCCGAGCAAATTGTGTGGGCTTTATTATAATATTCTTCTGCGCCTTCGAAATCGCGCATTTTTACATAGATATTTCCCATGTTTTTATAAATTTCGAATAACTCTTGATGCTCTTCGTTCAACGACGAAAGCGCTTCAAAATACATTTCTAATGCCG
>JAZKJI010000159.1:0-276 GCA_040384405.1 Bdellovibrionota bacterium | reverse complement strand
AGTTAAAGTCGTTGTTTCAAAACAAGGATATTTAGCCTTAAGTTGTAAACTAACTCTTAATGCTTCTTCGAATTTATGTTGTTGCAAAAGTAACTTTGCTAAATGAGAAAGAATTCTTTGATCCCAAGAAAAACGATTAGCCGCTTCCCTTAAAATATGAAATGCCAATGTAAATTCACCGTGCTCTTCAAGCACCTGAGCATTTTTTAATAGCATATACGTCGTAGCGGACATCGAAGGATTTGCCGACGCAGGAGTTTTGTTCGTACTAATATT
>JAZKJI010000158.1:0-13119 GCA_040384405.1 Bdellovibrionota bacterium | reverse complement strand
AACCGTCCGCAGCTTTAAGCTTTTTTATTCCAAGACGCGCACCAGGCGTTTGCTTTTACTAATTGGCCGCTAAAAATCGTACATTTCCCAACCTCATCAGCACCCTTTTTACCAACACCAGTATAAAACCCGCAACCAGCACAAGTTTGCTTATCCCAAGCAACGCCCGTTCTTTCAGTCTTTAATGCTGCCGTTTTTAAATCAGAATGTTTATTTACATAGTTTACTGCTTTCGCCGTCGAGCTATTCGGATCTAAAAGTGGTAATGCCAAATCCCCACCACCAGCTCCGGCGGCTGTGGGACGTGCTCCGCGTTTTTGTTCGGCAAGAACTGCTGGTGCAATTAATGCGATTCCCATCATTCCTAAAAATGTGTTTAAAAAATTACGTCGATTCATAATTTTGCTCCTCGTTGTGTCCAATTATTTAAAATCTCTCGGAGGGATTTATCAATTGGTTTTCAATGATCCCCGACTCCTAATCCATTTTAAACATAATAACGTCTCTGAAATTCTTGCAGGAGGTGTACTAAAACTAGTCAGTCGCGGCCCGAAAACCCCGTATCTCCAGCGCTTTAAGGGCCTTTCAGCCGAATTATTCGAGGTACGAATATTGATTATGTAAACCAGTTAACAAAGACCTTGGAGGTCCGTTGAAACTGTTATTAAGCCTAATCATTTTAGTTTCATCCTCGGCATGGGCGGGTGCACTGTCCAGTCGCAAGGTCGATGGAATCACGTTGTTCCAGAAAATTAAAGATCAGGGCGTATCCGCTTCGGCATTAAAGCGTGCAATGGAATTCTTTGATATTAATCGTAACAAAAAATTCGCTATCAACGAGGGTGGACAAACTACCGTTCTCTCTATCGATAACCAAAAATATTTAACGATAATTGATTTCACTCTTCCCTCCTCCCAACGCCGCCTTTATCTAATCGACACGGAAACGGGCGTCGTTAAAAAATATTATGTTGCTCATGGGATGCGTACCGGTGGAAATGTTGCCTATGCTTTTTCGAACATTGTGGATTCCAATCAAAGTTCTTTGGGAATTTATCTTACGGGAAATATTTATTACGGCAGTCACGGTACTACCTTACAACTTCACGGACTTGAAAAATCAAATAGCACGGCCTGGGAGCGAGCGATCGTTCTTCACGGTGCGGATTACGTCAGTCTTGATTTTCTAAATAAGCATGGGCGAATGGGACGAAGTCTTGGCTGCCCTGCCGTGTCCCGTGAAATGGCCGAAATTCTAATACCTAAACTTCAAAAAGGTTCCGTACTTTATTTACATCACGATGTTCTAATAAAAGATGCTTTGAAAAATCCTTTACGACAAAATCTTCCGGTACCGCCTGAAGAGTTACGGCCGAAACCAGCGCCACCAAAACCTGTTGCTCCGAAACCGACCGTGGACCCGACTCCAGCACCATATTCCCCACCGGTTGCACCCGCGCCAGGCACAAATCCCGAAGACCCACGACCAGAGCCTGCTCCGGTAGTGACTCCACCTCCGGTTCCATTTGATGACGGCGACTTTGTAAATGGTGAACAACCTCCTGCACCTGCGCAACGGCCCGCAGATCCGAAGGCTCAAGTTGTTCCAAAACCTACGGTCTCTTCAGCGCCTGCTCCGGTAATGCCACCACCACCGGGGCCTGGTCAAAATCCACCGCCACCTCCTCCGCAAACGAGCAATGAAGAGGTTATCACTCCACCAGGTACGCCACCTCCAACTCCGGAAGAGTTAGAAGGTAATTAAAATAAAAAAGCAGTGTTATTAACACTGCTTTTTTTATTCTTAAATTTTTAGTAAAATATTATTTGTGAGCAGCCATTGCTACTTCGTCAGCGCGGCTAGTTGCACCACTAGGCTGTTCCCCACGAACTTTACTGGCGATCCTAATACTCCAAATTCGGAAGTCATCGATAAATCCAAAAGCTGCAGGTACCACTAATAATGTCAGGAAAGTCGATACGGCAACTCCACCAATAATTGCTACCCCCATCGAACTTCGCTGTGCTCCTAATTCAGTTAACCCAATTGCGATCGGTAAAGTTCCCGCAATTAAAGCAAACGATGTCATTAAGATCGGACGAAGCCGTGTACGGCAAGCAGTGATGATTGCTTTATTTCGCTCCATTCCTTCCAGCAACAAGTGATGAGTATAATCCACTAATAGAATCGAGTTCTTTGCCACGACTCCCAAAAGCATGACCAATCCAATTAACGAAAAGATATCGATGCCTTTTCCGGTAATAAATAGTCCTAACATCGCACCGGATATTGCCAATGGTAATGCTAATAAAATTGTAAACGGAGTAACGAAACTCTCGTACAGCGAAGCAAGTACCAGGTAAATGAACAATACTCCTAAAGCCATTGCCATTATCATGTTGCCGATTAGATCTTTAAAGTCTTCGGCTTGACCTTTAAATGCATAGTCAACACCAACTGGCGGCGGGAATTCATTCTTCATGATATTCTCGATCCCGACCGTCGCATTTCCTAAATTACCTTTTGCAGACATGTTGGCAGTGATCGCAATAAACCGGCTCTTATTCTGACGATTAATTTGCGAGTAGCCTTGAGCCACTTCACCCTTTGCGATCCGGTTAAGTGGAATCATGTTGAAATTCATATTCGGAACAAAAGTGGAATTAAAGTTTTCTCTTAAATCCCTCGCGCCCTCTTGAAATCGTAAGCGAATATTATACTCGATCCCGTTTTCTCGGAAAACCGCGGGTTGGTAACCTTCCGTGCGATAACGAAGCTCTGCACCGGCACTCGTTGTTGATACACCCAGCGCTTCAGAACGGTCGCGATCAAACACCACGTGAAACTCTGGCTTTCCGGCGCGGAAATTCGTATCAACGTCTGCAAGATCAGGAAGTTTTTCAATCCTGGCCCGCAGTTCATCTGCATACTTTGTTAAAACACCTAAATCTTCACCGGTCAGATAAAGGTTCATAGGTTTTTGTCCGCCTCCGGAAATATCAATATCCGTAACGGCAACAATAGCTTCGCTTTTAAATTTCGTCACTTTTTCGCGGAAAAATTCCTTAGCTTCCGTAGTATTCATCGATCGTTGTTTGCGCTCGACAAGCTTAATATACATATTCCCTTTGTTAGATTCCCCGTTGGTTGTTCCTACTGTCGTAGAGAAAATATCAACGAACTTTTCACTTTCCACTAACGCTTCTAATTTTTTTGCAAACTCACCGGACGCAGTTAAAGAAGTTCCCGCCGGTAACTCATAAGTTATTGCGAACTCGCCAATATCATTCGGAGGAAGAAAAGTTTTAGGAATAAATTTAACCAATGCCATACACACAATAAATATGACAAAAGCTCCGCCTAAGATTGTTTTGCG
Organism: Bdellovibrionota bacterium; assembly: GCA_040384405.1. Taxonomy (GTDB): domain Bacteria; phylum Bdellovibrionota; class Bdellovibrionia; order Bdellovibrionales; family Bdellovibrionaceae; genus JAZKJI01. The sequence continues at coordinate 9,742 of JAZKJI010000158.1, read as the reverse complement.
GTGGCCTAATGTAAAACGCAAAGCGCGTTCGTAAACATTTTCTAACTTCTCTTGAAACCGGTCAAAACTTTGAAGCATCCGCCCGAACCAGCCTTTACTTTTTTTATGTTCGGTATTTGATGCCAAGTAAGCAGATAACATCGGTGCAACTGTAAAAGCGTCAAAAATAGAAATGATCATCGTAAACACGACCGTGAGTCCGAATTGCCTGAAGAATTGCCCGATCATCCCTTGAACAAATGCAATCGGACCAAACACGGCGATAACAACCAGCGTGGTCGCAATGACGGCTTGAGTAACTTCTTTCGTTCCTTCAATCGCGGCTCTAATGGGTGATTTACCCATTTGCATATGACGGAAGATATTTTCCCGCACCACAATCGCATCATCGATCAATAATCCCACGGCCAAACTTAATGCAAGCAGAGTCATGATGTTAATCGAGAATCCAAATGCATACATTAGAACAAATCCACCAATCAAAGAATTCGGCAGCGCTAATCCGGTAATAAATGTCGAACGCAAAGATCCCAAGAAAAAGAAAACAACGATGATACAAAGTAAAATACCCAGTAAGATAGTTTCTTTAACATCGGCTACGTTCAAACGGATAGGCGTTGAAGAGTCACGTAAAGTGATAACATTCGCTTCGATATTTTTTGATTTTAAATAATCATTTACTTTGCTAACCGTATTATTTACTTCGTCAACCACGGCAACGGTGTTAGTGCCCGACTGTTTATACACTTGGATAAACATCACGGGGCTACCTTTGATCGTGGAAATATATTTCTGATCTTCTAAGCCTTCTTTAATTTCAGCGATCTCGGATAATCGAACGGCGCGGTCAGACCCCATAAAATTAATTGAAACTTGTTTTAAATCTTCAAGACTTTCAAATTCCCCCACCGCGCGCATAACCACTTCGTCAGTCGCGTTTTCTACTTTGCCGATGGGAACGTCTTTTGAAGTTTCTTGAATACGTTTACCAATTTGTAACATTGATACTTGGCGGTCTTCCAAAGCGCGCTTATTAACGATTACTTGGATCTCTCGTTTACGGCCGCCCACAATGTCAACTTGACCTACGTTATTCACGCGTTCAATTAATGGCTTAATCTGTTCGTTAACCACGTCATACATTTGGCCTTCAGGTAATTTAGAAAGCACCGCTAAGGTAATTACCGCTTGGTCAGCCGGATCAAATCGACGAATGATTGGGTCTTCAACATCTTCTGGCAATTTACTTCGCGCGTTTCCTACGCGATTTCGGATTTGTTGTTCCAGATCTTTAATGTCAGTCCCTAATTTGAATTCCAATACGATAACTGAAGTTGATTCCAAATTATTTGAAGTGATAGTTTTTAAACCAGCTAAACTTCCAAGCTCGTCCTCTAGAGGTTTAGAAACTTGTTTTTCCATGTCCATCGGCGAAGCACCGGGATAGGTCACGCGAATAAACACTGCCGGAAAACTTACATCCGGGAATAGATCCACCGGCAATTTACTAAAAGATGCCAATCCTAAAACTAACGTCAGTAAAACTACACAAACAATAAATACCGGGCGCTTAATCGACAGCTCAGCTAAATTCATAATTGCTCCTGAGTACGTAAGAATAATCGACTACGCGCTTCCATTTTTCTTTGTTCAGCATTTAACTGCAAGAACGATAACTCTGCTTCGGCAGCTTCTTGTTCTGCGGTGATAACGTTGGAAGTAATTGAACGTCCCTTAGATAATTTATCTTGTTCCGTTCGTGAACGCTCTGTTTGGTATCGAGTAATATCTTCCGCAATGGCAATACGGCGTGAAAACTCATCATACCTTCGGATCATTTCACTCCAAGAGCTTTGACTCTCGATCAATGCGCGTTCCTTTAACATTTGGGCGGCTAATGCTTCTTTCTGAGCTTGGGAAACCGCAGCCTTCTTAGTTTCCGTATCAAATAAATAAACAAAAGTAACTCCAACGCTGCTTTGCGAATACTTATCGCTTACTTCTGATATACCTTGGCTCAAGTTTCCATTCGGAGAATTGTAACTTGTCTGATTATAAGTTCCTGACAAAACCAAGTCTGGTTTAAAGCTCTCACGGATTTCATTAGCATTTACACTTCTGACTCGGGCCTGCAATGCAGTTAATAAACTATCACGGCGAACGATCTTACCGTCACCAGTTAAGTAAATATCCACTGGACGGCGGGCATTCAGCGTTCCCGAGAAAACCGGAACCGGTTCACCTGCCGGAATTTCTAATACATTTCTAATCACCTGTTCAGCCGCGAAAACTGCGTCTTCGGCATTTGCCAATTGAAGTTCGCGTGTCGACAACAGTGCGCGCGCATTCATTAAATCAGCGCGGTCACCGATTCCATCAGATAATCTCCGGGTTACCCATCGTTCAATTTTTCTGGAACGATCCAACGATTCCCTGCGAAGAGTTAGTTGTTCGGTTAAATATAAATAGTCCCAAAATGCGGATTCGGCTTCGACTAATAAGTTTTCTGCCTGCATGCGTGCAGTTTCACGTTCTAAAAGATAAGTCGCATCCTGTCTTTCACGGCGAAGCCCAATGCTTTCGCCGAAAAAATCTTTCCATAAAGATTGGCTTACCGTAATTCCAACTAAACCTGTTGAAAAATGTTCGCGTGCGGAATTTTGCGCTAACCCTGGATTATTAAATTCGTTAGAGGCAGCATTTAAACCAATTGTCGTGCCCGATGCAAAACGCTTTTGTAGCCCAGCCGTATTGGTAAAACTTTGCGTCTCGGGAACTCCGTATGTATTTGGTTGGCTGCGATCCACCAAATATCGTGAATTTAAAGAAAATGTCGGAACTAAATCAATATCCCCTGCTTTTCTTCGGTCAGTCGCGGCTTGTTCAGAAATCTCCCAAGCGGCAACTCCGCGATTTTTTTGTTTTACCAAACTAATATAATCATCAATTCCCATTGTGTTCGCCGGAGCAGCGCCAGCCTTTGTTTGAATTTTTAAATTTCTTCCCGTTACACCATCTTTAGTAACCGCGCCTTTTTTTGCGGGAGCAACTTTAGTCGCACCGCCACTACCGGTAATAACACCTGGGTTTACCCGCGCAGGTGCGGGGTTAATAGTGCCCGTTGTACCAGGAGAAACTAAAGGTTGGGATGGTGATCCAGCACGAACCGGGGTGGTAGGTCGCGCCGGTGTAACAACCGGCTGGGCTTGCGGGGCCTGGGTTGTCACCGGCACTTGCGGATTTGCCGCCGTTTGGGCTTGGGTTAAAACTGGAAGCATCATTAAAGCTGCTAGTGAAAAATTAGAAATTTGCAGCGATCTCATTTGGTAATCCCCTTTAAAAAAATATCTAATACGGCGTTCTTAAAAGCTTCCTTTTGCGAAGGAAGTTGGTGAGCTTGTTTTCTAAGTTTCAAATTACACTTGGACATTGTAACGAAACCAAAAACACTTTCGAAAAATAAAATAAAAAATGTATGGGGATTGATGTCGGTACGAACAATCCCCTGACGCTGAGCCTCGGCAAGCATACCGATTAATTTGCCAGCGATTGGAGTTACGATTTCGTCATGAACACTTGCCGCGTGAGGCATTCCCATGGATTTTTCCCGAGTCATAATAGCAAAAATATGACGTTCTGATTCGCCCATTCTCAAAAAATTATCTAAAATTGCCGTCATACTTTCCCGCAAAGTTTGGTGGGTCATTTTAACCTTTTCACCACGGGTGACAACATCACTGACTGCTGCGGTGAATTTTGTCATATGCGCCCTTAAGACACCTTTATAAAGTCCTAACTTACCGCCGAAATAATAACTGATTAAACTTATGTTAAGTCCGCAGTGCTGAGCGATTTCTCTGGTTGAAACACCATCTAAACCTTTTTCCCCGAACAACTCTGTCGCACTTTCAATCAGGCGTTGTTTAGCGTCGTTTTCGTTTAGTGTGGATTCAGGCGCTTTATTGGGTCGTCCGGCTTTTTTTACGGCGCTAGTTTTAGCGCGTGCCTTTTTTTGTGGCATTTTCTTGGTAGTTTGCTTTTTGGTCATGGAATAGGATTAAATTAATCGTTTGATTAAATCAACGGAAATTAATCAAACGTTTGATTTTGATATAATTTCAAAGATTCTCGTCCAGTTATAGAACAACGACTCCATATTTAAAAGTGGATCCTTTGAACTGGACCTCATGAGGTCCAGCGTTAAATTAGGAGTTCCACAGGGAGTGATTAGTTTAAATTCCTCTAAATCATTTTGGACATTTATCGATAGGCCGTGATGGGATATACCGCGTTCGATTTTAAATCCACAAAAGGCAATTTTACCCCTTGGTGTGTAGACTCCGGCTCTTTCTAAATCTAATTCAGCCGAAATACCGTAAAGCGCTAAAAAGTGGACGGTCGTCTTTAGACACAATTCAATAAAGGCCCTCACCCCTATTCCCCGAGATCTTAAATCGACAATTGGATAAATCACCAACTGACCCTTACCATGTAGGGTGAATTGTCCCCCACGGCTAGTAGGAATAACTTGATAATTTTGCGGTCGCAAACAGTGTTGCAAAAAATTAACTTCTGCTTCTTTAACTTGCACACCAGCGGTAACAACTTTTTCGTATTCGAATCCTAAAATTTGATTTATTCCGGACTTTCTGACTTGGTCCATCGCTGCTTTTTGAATTTTGAGGGATTCAATATAATCGCTAACGCCCATCCAACGTGCCTGGGTCGCAAAATCCTTTTCTGAAGATATTGAGTTAGGCTCTGTTGGACTAATACAGTTCGACTCGGTCATTTTCTTTAAATCCCGCCCCCGAATGAATAACGGAAATACTTCCGTCTTGTCCGAAGAAACTTATGACTTCCAATGTACCTTTAAGACGACCCGGAACTTGACCGACGAATCCACCGGTCTCGGGATCATAGACTTCTTGGCCCTCGTCCATGACTTTCAATAAATCCCCGATCTGAAGTCCGCTGGCGGAGCCGACGTTTAAATAAACTCGCTCGCCTTGGATTGCAGCAATCCGTCCTTCCCAAGTTTGCTTTTCCATCAAATCAATAATTTGCGGCATAAATTCTTTGAAGGCGTCTTGGATCAATTGCTTCACAAGCTCGGGGTTCTCATTAAGCATGTCATCCGCATATCGAGGTGATTCCCCGACTCGGGTACTAGTATCTTCCAAGGTCACTGTTTTTACGGTGTTCATAAGTTCTTTCCCACTGCGGGCAGCTGCCATCCGCGCACGAACCTTACAAACATAAACAGTTTTTACTTTCCTAAAAACACCGACTTGCGGAGCACTTCGCTGAGCTTTCACTTCAAGAATTTTTCCTTCGAAAAATGCGGTGACCCCGCTTTTATTTCCCTGCATCGCTAAGGTTTTAAAATCATAGTTTGAATTTTTAAGGGCACCTTTTGTATCAACAATTTTTTCATCCAACGCTAAAACTTCGCCGGTTCTATTTAGTTCAGAAATAAACTGTGATTGGGCTTCCCGGTTAATTTGGGCCGGTGCTCCTGGCATATCGACAAGGAATGGAAGAACCAGCAGTCTCTTCTTCATGTCATGCGTGGCAGTCTTGCTGGTTACGATAGCACTTTTATCTTCAACACTTCGGGTACTGCCCGGTGCTTCGTTTCTTCTTTCCAAACTGGAACAACCGGTAACTAAAATGCTGATTATTAAATTAATGAAAATTCTTTTAGTCATTACCACTCCTATGTCATTCGACATTCAAAAAAATCTTTACCGTTAAACGTTTGATAAACTTGTTCTAAAAATTGAGGACTTAAATCAACCGACCAAGCTTTAGCGGATTGGAAATCCACTTGAACTTCCTCTTTGGTATCGGCGAAAACAAATTCCACCCGTGTTTCACCGGGATGGGTTTCTAACAAATCCGCTAGCTCTCGAATATTTTGAGAAGATAACTTTTCCAAGTGCACTCGCATGGACTTAGTTTTTCTAACTAAGTTATCAAATAAAGTGACCTCTTCTGCCAGGATTTTTAAACCGCCGTTTTCGCTATCGGCAAATCCACCTAGCAAAACAGGTTTCTCTGTTTGAATCGAATCCTGGTATTGCGCCAAAGTATTCGGGAAAATAACGACTTCACAACTTCCCGTTAGATCTTCAAATTTAGCAAACGCCATTCGCGTTCCCTTTTTCGTGATCATTGAGCGGACTTCGGTAAATAAACCAGATAAGAAAATTTTCTTCTTTCCAGCATTTCTTTGCCCGCGGCGGGGGTTCTCTACGGCTACAACCGGGGATTTTCTGACGATCTCTGGAAGTTCTGAAATTGATCCCGTCACCCAGCATTTGGCTAAACTTTCAATTCCCTTTAATGGGTGATCACTTAAGAAAAAGCCTAAAACTTCTTTTTCGTAATTTAAAGACAATGACCGGTTCCAAGTTCGAACCTCCGCCAACTCGACATTGGGAAGGTCTCCGCCATCCATCATGTCAAACAATGAACCCTGACCCAATTCAATTTGTCTTTGTTTGGTGGCAGCGGCATCCAGGAGCTTTCCGTAACCTTCCATTAACTGCGCACGGTGAAAACCGTAGCCTTCAAATCCACCGGCTTTAATTAAAGATTCAATCACTCGTTTATTTATTTGCTTTAGATCTACATTCGCAAAAAATGCTTCGATGGATTCAAATTTACCACCGGCTTTTTCCCGGGCCTCGACGATTGCTTGTACGGCACCTTCGCCCACACCTTTAATTGCACCTAATCCAAAATAAATTTCCTTACCCTTAACGGTAAATAAATATTCAGAGTGGTTGATATGGGGACCATGAACCAGGATACCGCGTTTTTGCGCATCCTTAATATATTTAACAACGTTGTCGGTATTATTTACTTCCGTCGATAAAAGGGCTGCAAAGAATTCGACCGGGTAATAATTTTTTAAGAAAGCCGTCTGAGCTGCAATTACGCAATAAGCAGCCGCATGGGATTTATTAAATCCGTAATCGGCAAACTTATACATTAAATCAAAAACTTCATCCGCTTTTTGTAAATCAAAGCCCTTTTCCTTGGCCCCTTGAAGGAATCGCTCTCGTTGAGCATCCATCTCTGCTTTGATTTTTTTACCCATCGCCCGGCGAAGCATATCGGCTTCACCTAACGAATAACCCGCGATTAACGACGCGATACCCATAACCTGTTCTTGGTAAACGATGTGGCCGTAAGTTTCCTCGAGAATTTCTTTTAATTCCGCAAACGGATAATTAATTGGAATTTCACCATGTTTACGTTTGGCAAAATCCGGAATAATTGCCATCGGACCTGGACGATACAAGGCATTGATCGCGGTGATATCCGCAAACGATCCCGGTTTGATTTCGCGGATAGCTTGAGTAATACCCTCGCCCTCGAACTGGAAGATACCAGCCGTATCACCTTTACACATGATTTCGTAAATGCCGGGATCATTCAGCGAAATGTCTTGAGTATGTAACTCGACATTTTGATTTTTCTTAATTAAACGCAAAGCCTGTTGAATGTGGGTTAAGGTTTTTAACCCCAAAAAATCGAATTTAATTAATCCGATTTTTTCCGCGTGCTTCATATCATACTGAACGACGTTTTCCCCGTCCGCACCTTTATAAAGTGGCGCGTGATCAATCAGCGAACCATCGGCGATAATTACACCGGCCGCGTGAATACCAGCGTGGCGAACCATGCCTTCAATTTTTTGCGCTAATGTTAAAAGCGTATTTACCTGCGGATCCATTTCCATCAGTTCCCCGATTTGGGGTTCTAACTCCATGGCTTCTTTTAAATTTACACCTAATTTTTCAGGAATTAATTTACTGACCACATCCACTTCGGGAAATGTCATTCCAAGAACGCGGCCCACGTCCTTTAGTGCAGCACGGGCTTGTAATTTTCCGTAGGTGATAATTTGGGAAACTGATTGCTGACCATACTTTTGGGTCACGTAATCAATTACTTCGCCCCGGCGATCCATACAAAAATCGATATCGAAATCGGGCATGGAAACCCGTTCCGGATTTAAAAACCGCTCGAAAAGTAAATTATAGGGAACCGGATCTAAATCAGTGATCCGCAAAGAAAAGGCAACGATCGAACCTGCCCCTGAACCCCGCCCCGGTCCAACGGGAATATCGTGGGTCTTTGCCCAATTGATGAAATCTTGAACGATTAAAAAGTAACCGTTAAATCCCATCTTCGCGATGACAGATAACTCAAAATCTAAACGGTCGTAATATTTCTTTTTAGTTTCTTCAGTATAAACTTCGCCGCGCTTTTCGCCTTCTTTGAAGCGAACTTCCAAACCATCGTAGGAACGCCGGCGAATGTCTTCGTCAATCGTTACTCCGGGCTCGGTTGGAAATTTTGGCAGATGGTAAATGCTTTTTCCATTTTCATCTTTTAATTTAAATTCAACTTTGCAGCGATCAGCGATTTCCAAAGTGCGGGCGCATGCTTCCGGCATGTCTTTAAAAAGTTTTCCCATGTCATCAGGACTTTTAAAGTAAAACTCGCTGCTGCCTAACCGGAAACGATTTTCATCGTGAAGCGTTCTATTGGTACCGATACAAATTAAAACCTCTTGGGCAATTTGATCATCTTGAGTCAGATAATGAACATCATTGGCAGCAACCAATTGCGTGCCCGTAATTTGCGAAGCTTCCACCAAAAACGCATTGATTTCATTCCACGCCGGAATTCCGGTGCGATTCATTTCTAAATAAAAACGGTCGCCGAAGGTTTCCTTTAAATTTCTGATTCTGGCCAAGGCCGCATCCGGCCCTTCTTTAAGAAAAATATCAGGAATTTCCCCACGCAGACCACCCGACAATAAAATTAAATCTTCATTATATAATTTTAAAACTTCATCATCGATTCGGGGTTTCCAATAAAACCCTTCCTGATAACCGATGGAACTTAATTTACAAAGATTTTGGTAACCCTTCCAGGACTGCGCCAACAACACAGATCTTCGAGGCCCTTGCGGAGTCCCATCCCGATCAGCTTTCTTCTCTAACCGGCTTCCCGGCGCCATATAAACATCAAGTCCTAGTAAAGGTTTAACGCCAGCGTCTTTACACGCAAAATAAAATTCAACCGCGCCGAACATGTTTCCATTATCAGTTAACGCTACTGCCGGCATACCATAGCCCGCCGCTTTTTTCGCAAGCGCTTTTACCCGGCAAGTGGCTTCCAGTAACGAATATTCAGAATGAACATGTAAATGGACAAATGACACTAATGGCGCTCCCTATTCCCACTCGATCGTTGCCGGTGGTTTACTGGTAATATCGTAAGTAACTCGGTTAACGCCCTTTACTTCATTCGTGATTCGATTAGAAACCTTGCGAAGAAATGAAGTGGGAAAATCAAACCAATCAGCCGTCATACCATCCCGTGAAGTCACCGCCCGTAATGCAATCACAGAAGCATAAGTCCTGCCATCACCTTGAACACCCACGGTTTTCACTGGCAACAATACACAAAACGCTTGCCAAATTTGCGAGTACAAATTTTCCTTGCGAAGTTCTTGGATAAAAATATCGTCCGCCCCGCGAAGAATATCTAAATCAGCTTTATTAACTTCCCCTAAAATTCTGACCGCAAGACCTGGGCCCGGAAATGGATGCCTTCCGATTAATTCTTCCGAGACGCCTAACTCACGACCGACTCGTCTGACTTCATCTTTAAATAAAAGTCTAAATGGCTCTAACAATTTTAATTTCATTTTTTC
>JAZKJI010000157.1:15964-16878 GCA_040384405.1 Bdellovibrionota bacterium | reverse complement strand
TAACTTAGCTGAAAATCATTTGGACCGTTATCGATCGATGGAAGAATACGTAAATGCAAAACGTAAGATCTTTAAAAATACGAACCAACACACGACTTCAGTTTTAAATGCTGATGATAATGCGGTTGTTGAATTGGCACGTGATCCGGCGGTTCAGCGTGGAAAGATTTTTTACTTCTCTCGAAAAGCGGCGTTTGAGCCACAAATTATGAATATCGGTGGCGCTGTTTGCATCGGAACTGATATCCGTGTTCGTACCGGACCAGATATCGAAAATTTCAGCGTTAAAGAAATGAAAATGCGCGGAAAACATAATATCGAAAACGTGATGGCGGCACTTTTGATCGCCCGCGAACACGGTGCTAAACATGATCCGATTCAAAATACGATCAATGCCTTCCGTGGTTTACAACATCGTCTTGAATATGTTCGTAAAGTTGGCGGAGTTTTATTTTACAACGATTCTAAAGCTACAAACGTTCATGCGGTTATGCGTGCGCTTGATACGTTTGATGAAAATGTGATTTTAATCATGGGTGGAAAAGATACGAATCTGAATTTTGAACCACTTCGCACGATGATCAAAAGAAAAGTAAAAACTCTGATTCTTGTGGGCGAGGCAAAAGAACGCATAAATCGGGATCTTGGTGACTTCACCGAGACCTTTTTGATCGGGACTTTCGAAGAGGCAGTCCTGATTGCTTACCAAAAGTCGAGGATCGGGGACTCGGTTTTATTGAGTCCGGGCTGCTCGAGCTTTGATATGTTTGACAGCTACGAGGAGAGAGGCGACTATTTTAAAGAGATAGTAGCGAAGTTTAAGTAACACGCGGCGGAGCCGCGGTTTGCGGTTTTTCTTAAACCTACTTTTGTTTATAACTCATCACGTACTCATTGGAGGAGTTCATGATTTT
>JAZKJI010000157.1:9376-15954 GCA_040384405.1 Bdellovibrionota bacterium | reverse complement strand
GATTATTTTAAAGAGATCGTCGCCAAATTCCGGTAGTTCAATTCAACAGTTGACCGCAGTTCTTTGCGGTTAACGAAGTTGGGCGCGTCGGAGACTCATTGGAGGAGTCATGTTGATGAGAGCCCTTTCCACCTTTACAACGGTGGCATTAGCCCTTTTAGTTTTACAATCGTGTTCGTCGGCAAAAAAACAAAGATTAGAAGAGCGGGAAAAACTCGCAGCTAATACGGGATTTTATTGTCAGTTCATTAACGGTGACGAATATCAAGATTTCGAAGTCGTTCTGAATGTGGAAATGGCAAAACGCTGCGAAGCCAATCGGCCGTTTAGCATTACTTCCTACAAATCAGCCGCCGATATTCACGGACTTCTTTATTGTTGCACAATGAAGAATGGCGCCCAGACTTTGCTTGGTACTAAAGCGAAAACACCTCCGCCTCCACGGTCGGAAGCTCATCACGACATGGATCATGGAGTGCGTCCTCCTGCTCGTGGTGAAAAACCAGTACCACCACCGAAACCAGTTGAAACGAAATCCACTGAAGGTGATGGCCTTGATGAAGATGCTGATGCAAATGCCTTAGCAAAACCTTCTGCTGCTGTAACTCCGGCAGTAAAGCCTGCAGCAGCCACAGCGGTTGCACCAACGGCTGCAGCACCAGCTGCTACAACTGCTCCTGCTCAAAAAGCTGCAGCGCCTGCGGCTTCGACTACTTCGGCACCTGCGCAAAAAGCAACGGCTCCGGCAAAACCTGCTGCGCCAGTTGAAGATGCTCCGGTTATGGAGCCGACTCCAAAAAAGCCAACTCTTAAGCCAGAGAATGCAGAGTTAGATCAATGATAATCAGATCACTGTCATCTAGTTTATTGTTGGCAGTAATGGCTTTGTTGGGAATTGGTCTGGTTCAAGTTTACAGCTCTAGTTATATTTTCGCGACCGAATCCTACGGAGACGGTCTTTATTTTTTTAAACGACAATTGTTTTTTACCGCGATTTCATTGGTGGCCTTGTTCACCATGATCAATATTCCATTTCGCCTTATTGAAAAATACGGTTGGATGATGTGGCTTTTTTCTTCGGCCTTGGTACTTGCTACTTTTATTCCGGGACTTGGTGTGAGGGTCGGCGGTGCACTTCGTTGGTTGCAACTTCCTTTAGGTTTAAGATTTGAACCATCCGAGTTACTTAAAGTGTCGCTCAGTTTTTTTGCGGCCAGTTTATTAGCAAAGACAAATCCATTATTAAAGGGTCATCGTTTTTGGGCATTATTTGTTTTAGCGGTTGCGCCTTTGTTTTTGCTTTTGAAACAACCTGATTTTGGAAGCTTCGCAATTATTTGTGCGGTTTCTATATTTATGCTTTTTGCGTTTGGACTTAAGTGGCGATTTTTAGTTGCTGCGGTCGCAATCGCGGTTCCCACATTTTACTTTCTGGTTATGACTGTTCCGTACCGCCGTGCACGTGTACTGGCGTTTCTTGATCCTTGGGCCGATCCCGAGACAAAAGGATTTCAAGTGATCCAAAGTATGCTTAGTTTTCACTCTGGCGGAATTTGGGGCGCAGGCCTTGGACAAGGTCAGGGAAAACTTTTCTTTTTACCGGAGGCGCATACGGATTTTACCCTTGCCGTACTTGGCGAGGAAATGGGGTTCGTCGGATTTTGCGCAGTGATGCTGCTTTATGCATTTGTGGTTTATAAGGCATTTCAAATTTCAATGAAAACTGAGGAACCGTTTAAGAGAGCACTGGCTTTGGGATTAGGTCTGACATTTGGATTGTCAGTATTTATTAATTCCGGAGTAGTGATGGGACTTCTTCCCACCAAGGGACTGACTTTGCCTTTCCTGAGCTATGGCGGAAGCTCGTTGATGGTATTTTCATTTCTATTTGGACTTCTCCTAAACATCGAGAATTCAATCACCAATGAATGGCAGGATCGATGGAGAAAACAAATCACGAAAGAATCATAATCGCCGGGGGCGGAACGGGTGGCCACATTTACCCCGCCGTCGCGATTGCCAGGGAAATTCTAAAAATAAATCCGAAAGTAGAAATCCATTTCGTAGGAACACCTGCGGGGTTGGAAAATAAAATAATTCCCCGTGAAGGTTTTAATCTTCATCATATCCATGTTGGAAAATTAAATTACTCGGGCGGATTTTTTGCAAAAATTAAAACCATTGTAAAGCTTCCGTGGAATTTAGTCGAATGCGCATCCTTATTATGGGAATTAAAACCTAACTTCGTTTTAGGCGTCGGTGGCTATGCTTCGGGTCCTTTTGTTTTGATGGCAGCAATTCTGGGTTTTAAGACCGCACTGTGGGAGCCTAACGCGTATCCCGGAATGACGAACCGATTACTTTCTCGATTCGTTAAACGATCTTTTATTGTATTTCCAGAGGCTAAAAGTTTTCTTAAGTCCCAACTTGTCGAGAGACTCGGCTTGCCCGTTCGCGAGCAGGTTGAAAAAGTAGCGATGATGGGAAAAGTTCCTAAAGTACCATTTAAAGTATTGGCATTTGGCGGAAGCCAGGGTGCCCGGGCCATTAATGAAGCGTTGGCGGAAATGTTGGCAAAGAATGATCCTGAATTAAAGGACTTTGAATTTGTTCACCAAACGGGAACTGCTGACTTTGAAAAAGTGAAATCAAAAGTTACGAATTCTAAAGTTCAAATTTTAGAATATTTATTTGATATAGAAACTCACTACCAGTGGTGTGACCTTGTAGTCTGCCGGGCAGGTGCCAGCACGGTTGCGGAAGTCGCTGCTTGCGGAAAACCCGCTATATTTATTCCTTTGCCTTCGGCTGCAGACGATCATCAGTCAAAAAACGCAAAGAGCCTTGTGGATCAAGGGGCAGCAGTCTTACTAGAGCAAAAAAACCTGACGGCAGCGCATTTGAAAGCTGAACTCTTGCGTCTAAAAAATTCGCCTGACCTTTGCATTCAAATGAGCCAGAATCTGAAAAAATTCTACCAGCCCCAGGCAGCAAAATCAGTGGCGCAAAAGATTTTGAATGAAGGTTCCTATGAAGTTCAACAACAAATCTAGTACAAGGCTTAACCAAATTAAATTTCACTTCGTCGGTATTGGCGGGATCGGAATGTGCGGTTTAGCAGAGTTATTTCACACTATGGGTGCACCCGTTTCGGGCAGCGACATCGGTGAAAATGGAAACACCCAAAGACTTAAATCTTTAGGAATTAAAGTTCAAATCGGGCACAAGGCAGAAAATGTGACGGGTGCGGATGTTGTGGTATTTTCCAGCGCCATTTCTTTTGGGAATCCAGAAATGATGGAAGCAAGGTCTTTAGGAATTCCATTAATTCCAAGGGCCGAGGCACTGGCCGAAATCATGCGATTAAAGCGCGGTATTGCAATCGCCGGAACTCACGGCAAAACTACTACGACCAGTTTAGTAGCATCAGCGTTTTTAGCTAATAATATGAATCCTACAATCGTCGTGGGCGGGCGCTTTGACCGGATTAATTCAACCGCGAAGTTAGGTGACGGGGAATGGTTAATTGCCGAGGCCGACGAAAGCGACGGAAGTTTTCAAAAGTTAACTCCCGAGATTTCAATTATCACGAACGTTGATTCGGACCATTTAGATTACTATAAAAGTTTTGAAAATTTGCAAAAAGCATTTATTGAATTTGCTAACCGAATTCCATTTTACGGAAAATGTATCGTTTGCGGGGATGATGCCCAAACCAGATCGTTATTCGATAACTTTTCTAAAAAAATGATCTTTTACGGATTTGATTCCAAGAATGATTATATTTTAGAGAAAGTAAAAGATGCTTACCAAATCACTGAACATGATCCAATCGCTAAGGAAAATACGGTTGTTGGTTCATTCAAGCTTCAACTTCCTGGCCGCCACTATGCTTTAAATGCTTTGGCCGCAGTGCTTGCCGCAAATGCGGCAGGAATTGAATGGAAAGATGCGTGTAAAGGTGTTGAAACCTTTGAAGGTGTTGATCGCCGGTTTCAATTTAAGGGCGAAGCTAAAGGCATCTCCATTTATGATGATTACGGACATCATCCAACGGAAGTTCGGGTAACCTTGGAAGCATTCCGGGAAAAGTTTCCTGATCGCCGAATCGTCGTTTTGTTTCAGCCCCATCGGTATTCAAGAACTGAAACTTGCTGGCACGAATTTACCCAGTGTTTTACATTAGCGGATAAAGTGATTCTTACTGATATTTATGCAGCTGGCGAAAACTCTATTCCGGGAATTACCGGTAAGCGTTTGGTTGAAGATATTAAACACAAAGATAAGACCTATGTACCCCGGCAAGGCGCAATTCACGAGCAAATATTTGCCGACTTAAAAAAGGGCGATGTGTTTTTAACTTTGGGTGCTGGTGATGGTTGGAAGATCGGTATGGAGATTCTTGACCTGTGCAAGAAATAACTCCAGAGATCAAAACTCAAATTCAATTAAAAGATTATACTTCCTGGCTCATCGGCGGACCGGCTGATTTTTTCTGTTTACCGACTACGATAGAAGAATTAGCCGGGGCAATTACCTTTGCTCGGAACAAAAATATTCCCGTGACAGTTTTAGGTGGCGGAACAAACGTCTTAGTTTCCGATAAAGGAATTCGGGGACTAACTATCTGTCTTCGCCGGTTTTCTAAATTAGAATTCAAAGAAGAAAATGGTTTTCTAAAAATCGTTGCCTTAAGCGGAACGGGTAAATCCGATTTGTTAAAAGTTTTTTTAAAGCACCAATTGGCTCCGGCACTTTTTATGGCTGGCCTACCAGGCGATGTCGGCGGTGGTGTCGTGATGAATGCGGGGGTTGCAGAAAATTTTGTTCCTCGCGAATTCGGCGAACTTGTCGAATGGGTAGAAGTTTTGGATACGTCAGCTCCTTCACTGGCGTTAAAGCGTTTAGAGGGCAAAGATATACAATGGCATTACCGGCACAGCGATGGATGGCAGCCAGGCATCGTGGTGCGTGTAGGGCTAACGTGGAAGAGTGATAAAGATCCTGATGTTTTAGTAAAAGTCAGAGAGGCCAACCGGACTCGACTTTCCAAACAACCATTAGATATGCCCAGCTGTGGATCGGTGTTTGTAAATCCCACGGGGCATAAAGCAGCACAGTTGGTAGATAGTTGTGGATTGAAAGGAACCCGGTTTGGCGATGCGCAAGTCTCAACAAAGCATGCCAATTTTATTGTTAATCTAGGTCAGGCAACGGCGGATGACACTTTAAAAGTAATTCGGTTCGTTCAGAAGAAGGTTTCTGAAGAAAAAGGTGTTCAACTGCGTACAGAAGTGAAATTCTTAGGAGAGTGGGAACAAAAAGATCTTTCTCCTACATACTAACTTTTTCGATTGTGGCTTTGATGGCCTTAGCGGGCTGTACAAAAGTTAGCTTCGGTCTTGATATAGCTCCACGATTTATTACAGAAAGCCTTGATGATTATTTCGACATGGATTCTAAGTCCAAGTCGCAAATGAGAGGCGTCATCCAAAAAGAAATAAAAAAACTTTACGAGTGTTGTTTCAAATCCGCTTTCGCGGAATTAGAAAAGGAAATCACTTCTTTGAAAGGCGATGCTCCGCCAGAGCTGGTTCAAAAAGTAATTGGTATTTACGATAAAAATAAGCCTGCGGTTATGGATCAAGTAAAGCCGGATATCGAGACATTCATCAATGGTTTGTCAGATACTCAGTTAAAATATTTCGAGCGCGAAATGGCAGATAACATCCGCAAAGATGAAAAAGAAATTAAAGAGCGCGATGGGAATTGGCATAAATCCGTTGATCGATTTGGTAAGAACTTTGCGTTTTTCTGCGTCGGTTTAGAAAACGGGGAAGTTAAAAAATCCGAAGAGTTCTTAAGTGACAATCAGTTTCCGTACGAAGCCCGCCTGAAAGTAAAAAAAGATATGTTGGCGCAGGTCACAGCAGCTCGGGTGGAAAAGAAAAAAGAACTATTGATGGAATACTCGATGGGCCAAGGTTTTGACCGGGCGGCTTACAGTGCGGCCGCCCAGAAATATCGCAAAGACCTTATTGGATTTGTATTTTATATTTACAATGGCCTCAGTGAAGAGCGGCAAGCTAAGTGCCGTGAAAATTTTAAAAATAAAGTTGAAGAGTTCCGCGTTTATTTCGAAGAAACTAAAAAGTAATTTCCTCGGTTTGTTTCCACCGCCACGTTTCAATGCCAGTTTTTTTCCGTAATTAACCTAGAGCCACGTTTGTAAGTAAAGTAAGACCAGGCCCATTGAAACATAACGGAAAACCGATTCTTAAAACCGATTAGATAAAATACGTGAACGAATAACCACATTAACCAAGCGATTGTTCCTGTCACATGCACGTCTTTTACTTGCACCACGGCCTTTTGTCGACCGATAGTTGCCATGATTCCCTTATCCAAATAGACAAAGTCTTCGCGGGGTTTATTCGCCAAATCGTTTAAAATATTTTTTGCGGCAACCCGTCCTGGTGTTTTTAATTGTTGTACGTCGAGGCGGGCTTGACGCAACAGCGGCTGCATTTTTGTACTGTGTTGCAGCTGTTCCAAAAGTTGCAGTGAAAGTTCGTTTT
>JAZKJI010000157.1:1943-9366 GCA_040384405.1 Bdellovibrionota bacterium | reverse complement strand
TTGCGGCATGACGCCCTTGCTGTAAGGCAACCGGAGCTAAACCCGGTAAGGTTTTTCCCATTCGTAAATCGAAGTGGGCCATATCACCTAATACAAATATATTCCGATACGAGGGGATTGATAGATCAATAGAAATCACCACTCGCCCACTTTGATCTTTTTCGCCAGGCAAAATCCTAGCGATCGGATTTGTTGCCACGCCCGCCGCCCAAAGAATCGTATGGCATGGAATGAATTCGTCGCCGACATTTACACCTTTATCTGAAACTCCGGTGACCCTTGTGCCCAATCGAACTTGAACTCCTAAATCTTGTAAACTTTTAAGTGCGTTTGCAGATAGTTCCTCTGGAAACGCCGAGACCAGGCGCGATCCGCCTTCGATTAAAATAATCTTGGCACTTCGCGGATCAAAATGTCTGAAGTCGCGGTTTAAAGTTCCCCGGGCAAGTTCAGCAATGCTGCCGGAAAGTTCTACGCCCGTGGGGCCTCCACCTATAACCACAAAAGTGAGTGCAGCGGTTTTTAAATTTTCATCAGTGGCGATTTCAGCTTTTTCAAAAGCCGTAAGGATTCGACGGCGAATTTCGGTGGCTTGCTCTAAAGTTTTCAGTCCCGGGGCAGCGTCCTCCCAGTCGTCTTTTCCAAAATAAGAGTGGGATGAGCCGCATGCGACCACGGCGTAATCAAATTTATATTCCCGAGTTTTGGACTTTGCGATTCGATTTTTTGCATCAAAGCCGGTAATTTCATCCAATGCGACATTTACATTTGGATACTTTGAGAGCACATCGCGAATTGGTGTTGCAATGTCTGCTGGCGAAAGTCCTGCGGTTGCAACCTGATACAGTAAGGGCTGGAAAAGGTGATAGTTTCTGCGATCTACGATAGTGACTTCGACTTGGTTTTTATTCCCAAGAGCTTTTGCGACATTAAGGCCGGCAAACCCGCCGCCAATGATTAGAACTTGTTTTTTATCGGTGCTGTTCATCTCGGTTCCCTTCGAAGGGGGCCAGTGGTAAAACCTAATCATTCATAAATCATTAAGTCTAGGAAGGCTATCATGAATAAGAAATTAACGTTGGTCATCGGAGATAAACATTTATCATCTTGGTCGATGCGCCCATGGCTCCTAATGAAAGCGTCAGGTTTACCATTTAAAGAAATAGGGATTTTACTGGATAAACCGGACAGTGCCGAGCAGATAAAAAAACACTCGCCTTCGGGAAAAGTTCCGCTGCTTACAATAGGCACCACAAAAATTTGGGACTCATTAGCAATCTCGGAAACCATTGCGGAATTAGCACCAGATAAAAATTTATGGCCCACGGATTTAGTTGCCCGAGCTAAGGCCCGCAGTTACTGCGCGGAAATGCACTCAAGTTTCCAAAACTTGCGCACGGATTTGAGCATGAACCTGCAATTAAAAACCAGAGTTAATCACTTAACTGCGGGAACTAAAGCAGATATTAAAAGAGTCATGAAATTATGGGAGGATGCGCTTGCAGAATCCGGCGGCCCGTATTTATTTGGAAAGCACTTTGGCATTGTGGACGCGTTTTATGCTCCGGTTGTTTTTAGATTTAAAAGTTATGGAATTGGGATTAAGACAACGGCGGCGCAAAATTATATTAAGACTATTAGTGGAAACGCACATGTTAAAGAGTGGGTGAATGCTGCTTTAAGGGAAGATCCTACTTTAGTGACGTTTTGATAGCTGCGGGGACTCACTTTTCGAGTGGCTGGCATTTTTTGCAGTAGTGGCTTATTCGCTGTAATTGACCGGTTGGTTTTTTCGTTACTTTGCCATGACCTTCGGGACAATGGGGTTTTCGGAAGATCTTCCAGTTCTTTTTTAGTTTACCAATCTTTTTCCATTCGTAGAATTGCCAGCAATAGTCGCGGGTCTCTTTCACCAATTTTCGTTGCTGTTTCAAGGTGAGGGCAGAAATTTTTGTCTCGGGATGCATTTTTAATGAATAGAGAACTTCATTTTTAATTATATTTCCCACACCCGAGAAAATAGTTTGATCCATCAGGATATCGCAGACCATTTTACCACTTTTACTTTTAATTGCTTTTAGCGCTTTCTTTGGGTCCCATTGGTCTGACATAACATCGATGGACCAATCATAAATTTCATTTAGTTTTTCTTCGCTTTGTTTGATCGCGCAACTATAAAAGTAAACTTCGCCGGCGGGAAATCTTAAATACATTTTTGGATCCCGATTTTCGCGGGGTTTATCAATTCGATAACTTCCGAACATCAGGAAATGTATTCTTAAATGGAACCCATCAAACTGTAATATAAAGTGCTTACCCCAACTTTTGACGCCCTTTAATTTTAAACCTTTAAAATCTTTGAATGGCAGTTTTGCATTACCTTCTGCCGTCAGAATTTTTGTTCCGACAAAAGGTTTAAATTCTTCACAAGCAATGACAAGTGATGGGCCTTCCACTCTGACAAAATAACAATGTCGCCTTCAATACGCATCGGGAATTATGCCCCCGATTTTTAAGGTAATTTGGCAGCACGCCCCAAGTCTTTCGCCAAACCCAGTTGTTAAATTCCCTTCAGTGATGGACAAGAATTTGCATTTACAAGAAGTGTTGTACCCTCGGATATTGAAGGTCATAACCTTCGGAAAGGATTCCTAATGTTAATATACGATGCACTTCACAAGGATCATGAAGTAGTTCGTGGATTGTTAAATGAATTAGTAGCTCTGGATTACAGCGATGAGAACCGCCACAGTGGTCTGATCGAACAAATTCGGAATGAACTTATTCCACACTCTCGCGCTGAAGAAAAAATATTTTATAATTCCTTAAGGGAAATGGATACAGGAAAAGATGTTGTAATGCACGGGTTCCAAGAACATATGGAAGCCGAAATGACCTTAAGAACATTACAGCTGAAAGATAAAATTGATGCCGATTGGAAAGAAACCGCATTGAAGTTAAAAAAAGCGATCGAACATCACATTCAAGAAGAGGAAAGCAAGATTTTTACCGTCGCCCGGCAGGTTTTGACTGAACAAGAAGCAACCCAAATGGCAGATGCATTTGAAAGAATGAAACCAGAATTGCGAAACGAAGGTTTCATGAAAAATACGATCGAGATAATCGCTAATTTAATGCCGCCTAGATTTAAGTCGTCGGTAAAATCTGATAAAGATTTCCGCGTTTAACTTTATGCCCGCCATTCTTAAGTAGAGGTGGCCGTGGCCGGTAGTGAAAACAGGTGGTATAAGTAAGGAGGAATTAAGTGGCTACGTTTAGAGTTGGCACGGCTGGGTGGAGTATACCTAAAGCATTTCTTAATTCCTTTCCACCAGAAGGTACTCATCTGGAAAGATATTCCCAGGTGTTTAATGCGGTAGAAATAAATTCTTCCTTCTACCGTCACCATGGTACCGCGACTTACGCAAAGTGGGCTGCTTGTACCCCGGAAGACTTTCAGTTTTCTGTCAAATTTTCCAGAATCTACAGTCACGAAAATAAACTCAGAATTGATGACCTCGATAAGTTCAAGGAAGTTCTTTCCGGAGTAGGGGAGCTAGGCAAAAAATTGGGTGTATTGTTAATTCAAATTCCACCCAGTCTGCAGTTTGATTCGGACCTCACGGAAAAATTTTTCGATAAGTTTCGTAATTGTTATGCAGGACCACTTGCCTTTGAACTTCGTCATTCCAGCTGGTTTTCTCCAGAGGCTTTAAATTTACTGGCGGCGTTTAATATCGCAAAAGTTCATGCTGACCCGGAAAGATGTCACGGTGATTTCCCTCGAGCCGATATAAATTATTTCCGGCTGCATGGTAGCCCCCAAATTTATAAAAGTTCCTATGAAAGTGATGCCTTGGAAGAATACGTCCAGCAGATGAAAGAACTGGGTGAATCCGAAGCTCCAGTATGGTGTATTTTTGATAACACCGCCTATGGATTCGCAACCGCAAATGCTTTAGAGTTAATGGAAAAACTGGGAATCGGGAAAAAGGAAAACGCGGCGTTTTTAGGGCCGCGTTTTCAGCAAACAGAAGGAGTGAGAACTTAATCCTAAAGTTCTTTTCGGACAAAAATTTTAGAAACAAGAATCTGGATTCTGACTACCTTGACCAATGTTAACCACCGAAAAAAATGAATCCTGGCTGCATAGGTCACCTTGCGAAAGACTTAGATCATGAACGATGCTGCCAATCGCTGAAAGAGTACCTTGATTTAGTTGCGCACTTTCAACTTCGAAATCTTCGATCAAAACATTACCTTGTGGAGCGTGAATACTTTCGATCTCGCCGCGGATTATTCCCGACTCTAATCGTAAGTTACCTTGAGAACCGTGAATGGTTCCAAACTTTGATCCGCCCGCAGAAGAAATATCGCCTTGGCTCCCATGAATTTTCGTAGCGTTCATATTACATAGAACGATGTTTCCCTGGGAAGCGTGCAAGTTTTCAATGTTGTTCTTACTGATATCTGCATCCGTTCCGTAAACAAAAACGTTTCCTTGCGAAGCTTGAATACGTTTAAAAGTAGTACCACGAATATAAAGTTCACCCTGAGAAGCGCGAACTGAAGAACCAGGTAAGTAAGCAACTGCACGTTTTGAGGCCTCTAAATTATCGTCACATAATTTCTGAACCGGACTAACTGGTGCCGGCGGAACTTCTGCAGTTGGATTCGGAGCAGGGGCTGGAGCAGGTGACGGTGAAGGCGAAGGAGATGGTGCCGGTGGATTCAATACTAAAGGTGGAACTACTGGAACACCCGGAGTTGGCGCTGGTGCTGGTGCAGGAGACGGCGCTGGAGCAGGTGCCGGTGCAGGGGACGGTGAAGGCGAAGGAGATGGCGCCGGTGGATTCAATACTATAGGTGGAATTACTGGCGCACCCGGAGTTGGCGCAGGTGCTGGGGCCGGAGCTGGAGCGGGTGATGGTGGAAGTCCATTGTCTTCCATAACGCCGTTACCGTTATTTGCTTTTTCCATTACGTCATTTAAGGGGTTCGCAGTTACACCGTTAGAACAGCTTTGCATTAGACCAGCTGCTAACATCGCAATAAATAGTTTATTTGGTAAAGACATTCGAACCCCCCCGGGTTTGTATGATTGATATCATTGCAAGGCCGTGCCGCCGCGATTACAGCGTGTAGTGGACTTGCCGCGCGACAAAGTTGACGGCCGCTCAAAGTTTTTCCACTTGGGAATTAACAACTTGAAAATACACCAGCAATTCAAGGGCTTGAGATACCAGTGTTTCAATTAGAGAATTGCGCTGAAAGATTCTGGGAGGTTTGGAATGTATTTGCGTTTGAAAGATGAGCGATTTGCAATTTCAATAAAGCGGACCGATTTGTATGGAATCTCAATTTGGGATTTTTAGTTAGGCAGCAACTTTTCCGGCATCGCGGAAACATTTAGCAATTTTTTTGAAAGTTCCCGTTGAATAACTGTCGCCACGGGTTTCCCAAAATTTTGCCATATCAAACGCATCCCCTTGTTCAATGTATGCATCGACAAGTTCATGGGCAGTGATAAAGATCGCGGCCAAGGGTGCGATAGCGCCAGCGCGAAGGCTGTGCGGAAATCCTGAACCATCGGGACGCTCATGATGTTGAAGTACAACCAGATAAATGTCCCCCGGAATTTCTAGTAATTTATCGACAATTTGACTGGCTTCAAACGGATGGGTTTCGATTGCTTTATATTCTGCTGGCGAAAGCGTTGCTTTGGCATTTTTTAAATCCGCGCGGGTTTGGACCATGGCGTATTCCGGTTTTGCCAAAGTAATATCATGCAAGAACGCAGCGATAATTAATTTTTGGAAAGTAGAATCAGAATGCCAATCCATTTTCGATGCGATCGCGCAGGCTAAATGGGCAATCATTAAACTGTGTCTTGAAGTGTAGTTGGCATTTTGAAGTAAGGATCCTTCAAAGATCCGGCTTAGTCGCGGGAATTTTCCCAAAGCTTTTAAAGTTAGCTTAACTTGAGTACGGGCAAGTTCCATCACGGGCTCGGTAAAGCCTACTTTTAATGTAAGGTCTTGGACGATCTCGTGAACTTGGGCAACCGTTGAAAGTAAACTCTCGTCACCTTCGATGGCGGATTCTGCGATTCCCGTTAACCGGTTTTGCAAACGATTGATAAATTCCGGTGCAGAAGCTTTCATTACGTATAAATAATCAACTTTGTTGACGCCCCAAAACCGGCTTAAATCTTTTTGAGTGAATACCGTGCCGGCGCCAAATATTTTTACGAACTTGATGCTGGAAAGGCGTACATAAACGTCGCCCGTTAACGGAGTCACGTCACATAACATTTCCACGTTAATGCGGCAGAAGGGTTGTTCTGCTTTCGAAGACTTGGCCATTAACGTTTCATAGTTAGATCTAATGATTGCGGGTAATACATTGGGTACATCGGCATCTTTGAGTTGCCCGATGACATTTACACCTGAAAGTTCAGTATTTGATTTCTTTTTGTCCGTCGAAGGATCAATTAGAATCACTGGAATCGTGGCACCAACTGATAACAAGTATTTTAATAAAATGGGAAGTTGTTCGGTTTCGCCAGCAACAATTAAATCTACATTTTTCTGTTCAAGCAGATATTGAATTGCATCGCCGAAGTTGCTGATCGCGCGGACTTCGAAATTAAATTGGCTTTCTAAGCACAAAGTAACGATGTTCAATTTTGCGGTATCCGAATGAAAAACCAAGATTTCCATAGTAATAGAATCGGATTTTCATTCGGGAAA
Source organism: Bdellovibrionota bacterium (assembly GCA_040384405.1). Taxonomy (GTDB): domain Bacteria; phylum Bdellovibrionota; class Bdellovibrionia; order Bdellovibrionales; family Bdellovibrionaceae; genus JAZKJI01. Next base: position 2,614 of record JAZKJI010000157.1, on the reverse strand, counting down.
CATGAGGGCGATTCAATCTGGGACAAGACCTGGAATAGGGTCCAGGTCGTTTAAAAGGTTGGGAATGCCGTTAAAACTATTGTAGACCGCAGATGCAAGATGCTCCGTCATTTAATGAAGCTTCACTGAACCCGATTCCGGTAGCTTGAGTTGAGTTATTACCTAAGATTTCTTCAGGTGAAAAAATCGTCGTTGTCGCCATGCTACCGTTTAATTCCCCGTAACATTTGTAATCCTTAAATTCTACCTTAGCTTTAGTCTCGTGGTATTCGGCTTCAAAAGTTTGCGACTCTTTACCAATTTTAATTGTACATGCGAAATAATCAGCGGAAGCAAAAGACGCAGTTAATGTAAGTAAAGCAACCAGAATAGACTTCATAAACACTCCGATATTTAGTTTTATAAGTCGCTAAGATAGCAGAATCTTTAAGGGTGAATTGTTAAGATTTGGTTCTAAAGTAATATTTTCCAGGCCTGTCTAGTTGTTGGATAGCGGATTTACGGCGGCAAGTTAAGTGCATTAAAGATTTCAAAAGATCGAACATTTGCCCAGGAGCAATACATGAAACAAATCACGACTCTTATTGTCCTTTTGACTACCAGTTTGACAGCTTTTCAAGCCGGTGCCCAAGGTTCCGCCATCAAAACAAGTGTTCGTGAAAAGAGTGCTA
>JAZKJI010000157.1:1203-1933 GCA_040384405.1 Bdellovibrionota bacterium | reverse complement strand
GATTACTCCGCAGGTAACCGTTGGACCACGAATTACTTCAGTTAATTTAAAAAATGATCAAGCTACTATTTCTGAGCATAAAATTCTTATTTACGGATTAGAGGGCCGCTACTTTACACAAAATGCTAATACCGACTCTATGTATTTATTGGGCGGGGTTGTAATGGCAAATGTTACTACCCAAGCTAAATTTGCCGGTACGGCAGGTGGTTCCGGGTCTTCTTCTTCGGCTGGCCCCTTAGCCGGAATCGGATATCAAGCAATGGCAAATGGCTTGGGCGAAACAGGTAAAGTGCTTTTCAATTTCGGTGCACTATATGGCCATGGTTATACCGTTGGCGCAATCGCTTCTTCAAAAGGCGGCGGGCCGACAGTAGTAAGTGATATGGAAGTTAGAAGTGGTTTGTTTTTGGAAGCTTCAATCGGGATGTTATTTTAATATGAAAATAGCCGCAGTTTTATTTTTATTATTGGGGACGCGGGCATTTGCACAAGAAGGTAGTTTGGTTGTCAGACAGCCGACGCCACCTTCGACTTCGAACCGCCTATCAGTCGACGCCGTATCGGCGGTCAGCGGAGGTTTCGGAATTTCTTATGAAAAAGAAATTCGTTCTGATTTAACAATTGGACCGCGTCTGAGTTTTCATCAAATTGAAGCCTCTAGGAATGCCGAATTCAAACACGATATACTTAGTTACGGAATTGCCGGCAGAATTTTTAAAGATACTGC
>JAZKJI010000157.1:0-1193 GCA_040384405.1 Bdellovibrionota bacterium | reverse complement strand
CTGCGCAATCAAATTCTTTGTACGCTTTATTGGGCGTATCCAAGGTTGATGTATCAACGGCAGCTCGGTTCGATGGAACAACTGCTGACGAGGCCCAAGAAACCGCGATCAGCCCACTGGGCGGGATAGGTTATCAAGGGACGACCACAATGATCATAACTCCTCGAAGAATGGTTTTTGATTTAGGAGTATTATACGGAAAAGGCTATGCGGTTGCAGCGAAAGCCCGCGGAACGGTCGGTGGCGCTACTTCTATTACTGATATTGAGATCAGAGACAGTTTATTTTTCGAAGCAACAATGGGAATTTTATTTTAGTACGGTCGAAAGCCGCTGTTAGCGACTTAATATTTTAAATTTTGATAAGTTAGGAAGTATTAGAAATTTACTTCCTACTTAAAAGCTACATGCAGTTTCGTCCCCAGGTATTTCCGGTTTTATCACCCACACCGAAATGTAGTGCTGATCCACCGTAATAACCAATTGCGCGAATCTTTCCCTGTTTACGTGCTACGCAAAGTGCATCAAACGCAACAATTGCTTCGTGATCGCTGCACATTCTGACATCCACTGATGTTGCAAAGGGATGTCTTCCGGCAGCACCACCCACGTTTGCATTATAAGGTTCTGGTCTCCACCAGTTATAAATTTGGCAGGCTTTCAATCCTTTTTTCTCTAATGACTTAATTAAATTTACGGCACCGATCGCATTTTTCCACGTGGCTTCGTCTGGATGAATCAGTTGGTGAGTTTGTGAAGCGCCGTAAGTGCAACGGAAAGTTCCAACGCTGCTCGGGTTCGGTCTTACAAGTTGATTACACCAAGGTGACTTTCCAGTTTGCGCTAAACAAGTCTCAAGAAACTTTTTCTTTTTTAGGTTTCCGGTATTGATCACAGAAATTTGTTTAGTAGTGGCGCGGACACAGCCCAGTGCTTTGATCCCGCCGTTGCCCCCGAAAAATTCTTCGTCATCAGATTGTTCATCCAGAGTAACGTCGTGGTCCATTGATTGAAAATCAAAACTGCGATGAGGGTGATGATGGTCTTGGGCTTGCGCGACGGTCGAAGTAAAAAATAAATTTAAAGCCAGTGCGCAAAAAATTAGCACGAGTGCTTGAGAAGGTTTTAGATTGGCGCTTTTAAGGTTTTTCATGATGACGCCCTTTCGTTAAAGGGTTCATCGGAAAAAATAAA
>JAZKJI010000156.1:4418-10390 GCA_040384405.1 Bdellovibrionota bacterium | reverse complement strand
CAGATCACCGTCAGACGCCTATGAATCACTTTGATGACTGATATGACCAAGTGTCATAGTAATGAAATGAAAAAACACACACTACTTTTAATTGCCGTTTCCCTTGCTTTAACTTCATGTAGTTCAGAATCAAAGAAGCCCACTTCCCAGAAGGGATTTGTCCTAATTCGATCTGATTTTTCTCCGACGGAACTATCGACGCTTTGTGACCAAACCGTAGATACTTTTACCGAGCGGCTCAATAAGCTGGCGACAAATAAAAACCGCCCACTGTCATTTGAAAATAGCTTTGGTGAACTGGAAAATGCGGGTACCGAGTTTCAGGAAAAGCTTGGTCCACTTTCATTTATGTACAGTGTATCTACCAATCCTGAACTAAGAGCAGCCTCCGAAAAATGTGACTCGAAATCCTCGCAGGCCATTATTGAAGTTTCCTCCCGCAAAGATTTATATAACGTTCTGAAAATGGCGCAATCAGACCTTAAGAAATCTAAATTAAGGGAAGCCCAAACGCGACTAATCACAGAAACAATGCGCGGCTTTCGCCTCAGCGGATTAGAATTACCAGATGACAAATTAACCGAATTTAAAAATCTGAAAAAACAAATGGCCGATCTCGGTATTCAATTCCATGGAAATTTAAACAACAACACCGATTCGGTGGAAGTTTCCGAAGAAGAAATGACTGGAGTACCAGACACAGTTAAATCAAGATTCGAAAAACTCCCAACTGGAAAATATAAAATTCCGACCAAATCGACGTACTACATTTCATATATGGAAAATGCTGCAAACGCCGATGCCCGCCGCAAAATGTTGCAAGCTTATGATAATCGCGAAGGGAAAAAGAATACCGAAATTCTACAGAAAATGATCAAGCTTCGTCGCGAAGCCGCCCGTTTAGTAGGATTCAAAGATTGGGCTGACTATAAAACCTACGACAAAATGGCCAAAAACGGAAAAACTGCTTGGGATTTCTTGCAGAGTTTAAAAGGCAAACTTCGCCAATCCTATCTTAAGGATTACCAAGCGATGTTAGCTTTCAAAAAGCAAACCGATCCAAAGGCCACAAAACTTGATGCCTGGGACGGGGCTTATTTTTCTAACCAATTACGAAAATCCAAATATTCAATTGATGATGAAGTATTGCGAGAGTACTTCCCGTCCGACGTAGTAGTTCCAAAAATGTTTGATATTTATTCAAAACTTTTTGCCGTCCAATTTGTTCCGGTAGATAACGCAAACACTTGGCATCCATCGGTTTCTTTATACGAAGTCCGGGATCAAAAATCTAATGAACTACTCGCTTATTTTTATACCGATTTATATCCCCGGGAAGGTAAATATGGCCACGCGGCAGCTTTTACACTTCGCTCTGGAAAATTAGTCGATGGTAAATTTCAGCAGCCGATTTCAGCAATCGTTGCGAATTTAAATCCTCCGTCGGCTGATAAGCCATCCCTACTTAGTCACGATGAATTGGAAACGCTTTTCCACGAGTTCGGCCATATCATGCACCAAACATTAACTCGCGTGGAATATGCAAGCTTATCCGGAAGCAGTGTTGCCTGGGACTTCGTTGAAGCTCCTTCACAGGTACTAGAAAACTGGGTATGGGAACCATCGGTATTAAAATCGATTTCCAGTCATTATAAAACAAAAGAAGCATTGCCCGAAGAGATGATCAAAAAATTAATCAGTTCTCGAAAGTTCAATCAAGCTTGGGGTTCTACCCGACAATTAATGCTGGGAATCTTTGATCTGACTCTTCATCGCAGTCCCACTGATTTAGACGTGACCGAGACTTACAAAAAACTTTATCGGGAGTTAACAACGATGGAGCCACTTCCGGATACCCACTTCCCCGCAACATTCGGCCACCTTGCCGGCGGATACGATGCGGGATACTACGGTTACCTATGGTCCAACGTTTTCGCGTTTGATATGTACACCAAATTTCAAGCTTCGAACCTAGGTCCAGAGGTTGGATATAAATACCGCAAGACCATTCTAGAAATGGGAAACACCCGGGACGCTGATAAATTGCTCCAAGCATTTCTAGGACGTAAACCTAACTCGGATGCATTTTTCAAATTCTTAGGAATCAAATAATTTTTTAGAACCAGAATTTAGACTGGCTAATTAAATATTAATTTAGCCAGTCATCTGAAATTATACTTGCGGCCCCCAGCCGCAAATATTTCGAAACCTCAGTTTTTCCATTAACGGTCCAGACGGCAAACTTGATTTGTTTTTCCATGAGCTTGCGATAAATTTCACCGTCCACCATTCGGTAATCTAAATTTAGCATGTGAAAAGATAAAAAAGGTGCGGCCCACATTTCTTTCAGCCAAATGCGGTTTTTAGGATGATCTTCTTGCGTAACCAATAATGCCCGAGGCACATTCGGCAAAAATTCCTCCATCCTGGAAATTGATCCGGGATTAAAGCTGGAAATTATCACTCTGCGATTTGCGTTTACCTTATACACGACTTCGGCAACTTTTTGTTCCAATTCCTCGTTCAGAAAAAAAGAACTTTTAATTTCTAAATTCCAGAAGTTTGGCGTTGATTGATCAGTTAAACATTGTTCCAACGTAGGAATATTGGCCTGAAGTTTTAATTCTTTAGCAGTCATGTCGCTAACCACGCCTACTTTACCACTAATGCGCTCTATAGTTTCATCATGACATACAACCGGAACGCCGTCGCGACTGAGCCGTAAATCGCATTCAACCATTTCTGCACCTTTTTGTTTAGCGGCTCGGAACGAGTCTAAGGTATTTTCTTGAATGCTGCTGATGCAAAGTCCGCGGTGAGATTGAATTTTAGGTAAAGTGAAGCTTTGCTTGGGCCAAGGCCGGCAATGGAGGGCTTTGAGAATTAAAGGTTGAATTATCGACATTGCTTCCCTCTATTGAACTTCGATACTATATTATTAGAACGAATTGGCATCTCGTATAGTTTTATTTGGATTGGGGATTTTCCTTGGCATCCGCATCATTAGTATCACTTCCCATCGATACTTATTTAGAAGAAATCCAAAAATCCATTATGCGTGAAAATCGCTTGGTGGTAACGGCCGCACCAGGTGCTGGCAAAACAACCCGTCTGCCCGCTATCTTTGTTGATTGTCTAAAAAAGAAAACGATAGTCCTTGAACCAAGGCGAATGGCCGCCGTAGCTGCCGCCAATCGTATTGCTCAGGAACGTGGTTGGACGGTGGGAAAAGAAGTTGGATATCAAGTACGATTTGAATCGAAAATTTCCGAGGACACTAAACTCATTTTTATGACCGAAGCCTTACTTCAAAGAAAACTAACGGCCGATCCGGAATTAAGTGATGTAGACTTAGTCATCTTAGACGAGTTTCATGAACGCTCTTTAAATGTGGATTTAGCATTAGGATCAATTAAAGAACTTCAGGAATTAGCGCGGCCGGATCTTAAACTGATCGTTATGTCTGCGACTTTGCAATCCCGGGCCCTTCAAGATTACTTACAATCTGAAGCATTTATTTCAGTACCGGGGAAACTTTTTGAGTTAGCTGTTACTAATCAAAAAGAATCCCAGTTACTGCAAACAAATCCTGACTGGATCAAAACGGTGGTCACAGCTATAAAAGTTACGACAGATTCTTCATCTACCAAGAACAGTACTCTAGTTTTTGTTCCCGGCGTTGGCGAAATTGAACGTTTAGGACGTGAAATTTCAGACTGGGCAGGATCTAAAAATATTGAAGTATTACCGCTGCACGGAAGCCTCAGCTTGGAACAACAGATTAAGGTATTAAAACCTTCAACTGCGCGGAAAATAATTTTAGCCACAAACATTGCAGAATCTTCTGTCACCGTCGACGGGGTCGATACCGTGATTGATTCAGGCCTTGCCAGAATAATGAAACTGAATCCAAAGACAGGGTTCTCGCAACTGGCACTGACCCGAATTTCAAAGGCATCAGCTACTCAGCGAGCAGGTCGCGCGGCACGCCAATTTCCTGGTCGATGTTTTCGCCTTTGGTCCTCGCATGATGAAAAGTCCATGCCCGATTTTGAAGTACCAGAAGTTTTGCGAACTGACTTATCAGAAGCGCTACTTTTTTTGGCAAGCACCGGAATCTATGAATTCCAAAATTTTTCCTGGTTTGAAAAACCAGCGACTTATCAGTTATTGAAAGCAAAGGAAGAACTAGAAAGTCTGCAAGCAATTACTCCTGATGGGAAGTTAACGAAACTGGGCGAAAAACTGGCACTGCGGCCCCTGCCTCCGCGCCTTGCTTTAATTATGGAAAAGGCCAAAAAAAATCAAACGGCTTTAGGCGCTGACATTTGCGCAATTCTTCAGGAAAAAGATTTTGTATTAGGGGGTGGCGAATCTTATCACGAGGAATGTGATATTTGTTTCAGGTATGATCTGCTTTGGGACTATCGAAATGACAGGCGGCCAGGCCAAGTTTCGATGGCGGCGTTAAGGCGAATCGATATGGCATGCCAGTCTTTGCGTGCTAATGCGCCTCAAAATCAATTTACCCATCAAAATGTAAAGGAACTATTGTTGGATGTATTTCTGGATCGATTAGGAAAACGTCGAAGGCAAAATGAAAGCACCGGAGTACTTGCCAGTGGCCGCGGGGTTAAACTGTCGGATAAATCCACGGTTAAGAAATCTGACTACTTTCTTGCGCTTCAATTAACGGATATTGCAAATGCAAGCCAATCTTCTGATACATTGGTTAGCTGGGCCAGTGGTTTCGAAACAGATTTTATTAAGAAAAAACTAAATGACCAGACACAGGTTATAAAAGAAATTTCTTTGGATTCAGAAACGCACCGAATGATGGCAACAGAATATAAAGCTTGGCGAAAATTACCTCTGGACGAACCCCGAAAGCGTCCCGCAACGGTGAGCGAAGTTGAGGAAAGCCTGCCGCTTGTTGCGAAAGACAACTTTTCAACAATTTTGCAAAAAAATGAGCCTTTAGGTAAATGGTGGAAGCGCTTTGAATACTATCAAGATCAAAAGAACAAGTTAGGTGGTCAAGTTGATTTGATTTCAGATGATCAAATTCAATCGGCGTTATCGCAAGCTAGTTACGGCGAAAACTCCCTACAAAGTCTATTTGAGAAAGATTTGATTTATTACGTTGAATCCGCAATGGATTCTGAATTAGTTCAGGACTTCCACAGTCAGTGTCCTGCCATATTCGAAGCACCCAGCGGTAAAAGACTAGAAATTGTTTATTTAAAGGGCCAATCGCCGTCGTTTGAAATCCGGTTACAAGAGTTATTCGGAACGACTAAGAATCCCAAGATCTTTAATGGCCAAATTTCCATTTCAATTATTCTGTTAGCCCCAAATTTCAGGCCAGTACAGGTCACCCAAGATCTGGAAAATTTCTGGCGTCACACGTATTTTGAAGTAAAAAAAGAGCTTAAATCCCGGTACCCCAAACATTATTGGCCCGATGACCCCTTAGTGGCAGAACCCCGTCAGTATAGTAAAAAGCGATAACTATCCCGGTTAATTGCATCAACCATAGAAATTCCTTGAAGAATCCCGGTATCTTAAGCCAAGCTAAAGACTCGACCCACAGAGGTAATATGAGCCAGCCAACAAATACAACTACACCAGGAACTAAAGGTGCGAAACCGGCGGTTTCGGAAGCACCTAATTTTTTAAAAACTATTATCGAAAAAGATATTGAAAGTGGAAAGTATGGCGGCCAGGTTGTTACTCGCTTTCCTCCGGAACCAAATGGATACCTGCATATTGGCCACTCGAAATCGATTTGTTTAAACTTCGGATTGGCAAAAGATTACAAGGGCCGATGCCACTTACGCTTTGACGATACGAACCCAACGACAGAAGATGTCGAATACGTAGAGTCCATAAAAACTGATATTAAGTGGTTGGGCTTTGATTGGAATGAACATTTATATTTTGCCTCCGATTACTTCCAACAGCTTTATGAT
>JAZKJI010000156.1:0-4408 GCA_040384405.1 Bdellovibrionota bacterium | reverse complement strand
GTAGAAGCTAATGTTCAATCTATGAATAGGCTTCTAGAAGATGCTTCTAAAGTCAGCGGATTGACCTTTAACGTTGGATGTGGAATAAATTATTCAGTAAATCAAATGGCGAGCAAAGTTCTTGATAGTCTAAAAGAAGAAGAACTTCGGGAATATCGCGGGGATTTTAATCGCCCGGGGAAAGAAAGCCCTTACCGCAACCGAAGCGTTGAAGAAAATTTAGATTTATTCCGCCGCATGAAAGCTGGGGAATTTAACGAAGGGGAACACGTACTTCGCGCTAAGATTGATATGCAATCACCGAACATGAATATGCGCGACCCTTTGATGTACAGAATTCGTAAAGCCCATCATCACAGGACTGGTGACCAATGGTGTATTTATCCGATGTATGATTATGCCCACCCCTTATCAGATGCGATTGAAAAAATAACTCATTCAATTTGCACTTTAGAGTTTCAAGATCACCGGCCTTTTTATGATTGGTGTATTGAAAATGTACCGACTCCTGGCGAACCTCATCAGTATGAATTTGCCCGGTTAAATTTAACTTATTTAGTAATGAGTAAACGAAAGCTTCTGCAACTTGTGAAAGAACGTTTAGTAGACGGATGGGATGACCCACGCATGCCGACGATTTCGGGAATTCGCCGTTTAGGATTTACACCTGAATCCATCCACCTGTTTGCAAAGCGAATCGGCGTTGCAAAGGCCGAAAGTCTTATCGACTATGAAGTTTTAGAAAATTGCGTGCGCGAGCATTTAGATTCCGTTGCCCACCGGGCAATGGCCGTTCTTGATCCGGTCAAAGTAGTGATTGAAAATTTGCCGGATGGACACCACGAAGTAATTGAATCTTCGGTCCATCCCAAAAAACCAGAACTAGGTCACCGCCAGCTGCACTTTACTAAAGAAGTTTATATAGATGCTGCTGACTTTATGGAAAATCCATCTGCAGATTTCTTCCGCTTGGCGCCCGGCAAGGAAGTTCGTTTAAGAAATGCCTACGTAATTAAATGCAAAGAAGTGATTAAAGATTCTTCCGGAAAAATTAAAGAGCTTCGTTGTGACTATGACGTTGCTACCTTGGGCGGAAAGCCAACTTCTGATGGACGCAAAATTAAAGGTATTATTCACTGGGTTTCAGCAAGTCATTGTGCCGAGGCTGAAGTACGGGTTTATAACCGTCTTTTTAACGTTCCCGATCCTGAAGTCACGCCTGAAGGAAAAGATTTTAAATCGAACTTAAATCCAAACTCCCTTCGCGTGATTAAGAACGCGAAACTCGAAATGAGTTTAAAAGATGCAAAGCCCGAACTTCGATATCAGTTCGAGCGGGTTGGATATTTTTGTTTGGACAACAAAGACAGTAAACCCGGAGCTTTAGTTTTTAACCGGACCGTTGACCTTGCGAGTGGTCACTAAGGAGGATTTGTGGCAGATGATGAGCTTAAGAAATTCTTGTTTGCCACCAAATCCAAAGCATCTACGATCCTTGATTCTGATCACGTCGCCGCCGAAGTAAAATTAATCATAAAAGATTTTTTACAAGTTTGTGATAATTTCGATACCCTATCCCAACAATCATCCGGGCAGAATGCAGACGCCAGATTATTGAAAAAAAGATTAGACCAATCAAAAACTGAAATGAAGGCTCTTGAAAATAAAATTGATTCTATTAAAAAATCCGTAGTTTCAATGATTGAAGATATTAAAATTGCCAGCGCTGAAGCCAACGCGATCATCAAACGGCATCCCGCCGAAGGTGATGATCCAGACTTTCAGAGTGCTTCTAAAATTAAAAGTTCGATTCAAAAGCTGACCGAAAAGGTCGTTAGTCTGTAAATTTAGAAAATATAATCTGACAATGGTCCGGCAAGACCTCGGGAAACCCGCACTCCCAGCTTGTTTCCGGTTATCCTATTGCTACAACATTTTAAAAACGCACTGGAGTTCACGGATGAACTTTTCTGTTTCGAAACACGCCAAGGCCGCAAGCGCTATTCTTTTTACTATCGGATTAATCGTTGGTTGTGGAAACTCTTCCACTGTTCCTTACGAAGATTACGATGATGCCCAATCACAACCCGATACGGTCGATGGCGAAATCATTGTCGAAACATCCGCAACCCATCAATGGTATCCCCGGCTTATTCTAAAAAGTAATCCGGCTACGACAATGGTTATTGGTTTTAATCAACCAGTCGTCAAAGGTTCGACCGATGCTAAGGTATACTATGATACAAAAGATCACGGTGTGAACTTCGCATCCTATGCGTTTTCCTCTGCTCCGACCGTTACAAATTCTTTCAAAGGGATGAATAACGCCTTCTTAGAACTAAATAATTTGCGACCGAATACAGCTTATTATTTCGTCCTGGCAGCTGGAACAAAAGTAAGCAGCCGTTATTGGTTTAAAACTGCACCGGATTCCCGCGACGCTCGCCTTTCCGTTATTGCCGGCGGAGATTCAAGAACGAATCGAAAGCCCCGTCAATTAGCAAATTCTCTTGTCGCAAAACTTCGTCCCCACGTTGTGATGTTCGGTGGGGACTACACTTCGCTTGGATCGACCAGCGAATGGAAAAGCTGGTTTGCTGATTGGCAGTTAACCGTCGGAGCCGATGGCCGTATGATTCCAGGAATTTTTACCCGCGGAAATCACGAATCGTCGAATGAAATTTTAGAAAAACTTTTTAATACTCCTGCAGGGGTTTATTACGGAGTCACTTTTGGTCGCGATCTTCTTCGTATTTATACTTTGAATACTGAGGCTGCGATTACTGGTGCCCAAACAGATTGGTTACGAAATGATCTGAATCAAAGCTCCCAAGTCACTTGGAAGTTCGGCCAATATCACCGTCCATTACGCCCGCACGTTAAAGGGAAAAGCGATATGACCGCAGCCTATCAAAGCTGGGCTCCGCTTTTTCACTCTGGTCGAATGAATCTAGTTTCTGAATCAGATGCTCACACAGTTAAGACAACTTGGCCGGTACGACCAAGTACTGCACCAGGAAGCGATCAGGGTTTTATCCGCGATGATTTGGAAGGAACGGTTTTCGTCGGAGAAGGCTGCTGGGGAGCACCTACCCGCAAAAATGATGATAACAAAACATGGACGCGTGATAGTGATCGCTACAATCATTTCAATTTAATTTTTGTTGATAGCAAAAAAGTCGAACTGCGAACCGTAAAAGTTGATAATGCGGCAACAGTGGGAACCGTGAGTGATCGCGATATCTTCCAACTTCCGGCGGGATTGGATATTTGGTCGCCAAAAAATGGATCTTTAGTCACACTTAAGGCGCGGTAGAATGAATTCAACTTTAGTTGCCGAGACCGACAAGGGACAATTAATAACTCCGGAGAATGACATTTCCCCGGTTTTTATTTTAATTTTAAAGTTGAGTGCTTTTTTCGTTTTTGCGGGAAGAGCTTGGCAGCACTTATTTGGCGATGCTCCTTTCCGTTCAATATTGTGGGACGAAGGATTAATGACTGGATTTGTAAATCGATTTTTATCCATGTCCTGGGATGAATACGCGACACACCCGCTGGTCGACTTGACTATCCAAAGATTAGTTCACGCGACCGGAATTTTTTATGTAATTTGTGCGATTGTTACGGTTTATATTTCCCAAAAAAGCCGGCTTGAAAAAACTATTTTAAAAGTCGGAGCCATTTCACTTACTGTACTGTCATTTCTTTATTGTAAGGAAAAATCTTTCCAAGTTGGACAATTTCTTGAATACGCGATCCAATTTGGATCACCTTTATTCTTAGTGTGGGCTTTGGCAGAAAAGAAATCCCGATTTTTTAACGTTATCACTTTGGAATGGTCACTTCGAATTGCCGTCGCTTTGACTTTTGTTTGTCATGGGCTATATGCATTTGGATATTATCCAGTTCCCGGTGATTTTATTGATATGACCATCCAACTTTTAAAAGTTTCAGATGCCCAGGCTGTTATATTTTTGAAATTTGCAGGACTGATGGATTTTGCGATTGGTATATCAATGCTAACCGGCCACCTTAAGAAGTCAGCGCTTGGTTATGCGGCCTTTTGGGGACTTGGCACAGCATTCGCCCGATTCGGCGCCTACGTGACTTGGTCTAACTTTACCAGCGATTCAACCCAATGGTTGCCTGAAGTTTTATACCGATTATCCCATGGGCTAATCCCGATGGCTGCTTTCATTCTGGTTAGTCCAATAATCGCGCGGAAGTTAAATGACCGACTGGTATTCAGCAAGGCCCGTAAACAAGCAACGGTGCCTTTGGTGGCTTCATAACAAAAAATTCCATAATACTAAAACGTATTAATTGATGGCCAAAAATTCGACTTTTTTAATTTCTAATTCTTCTTCACCCTGTGGAGTTTCCAGCACTACCGTATCCCCGGCTT
>JAZKJI010000155.1:0-21726 GCA_040384405.1 Bdellovibrionota bacterium | reverse complement strand
TACCCATTTTGTGCCTCCTATTGGCGTTCAGGGAGACGTAACCGAGGAAATGACCTAATGCCCTTACACTCAAATACGACTAACTTGAAATTGCATCCTACAGAAGAAAATCATAAGAGGATACGGAAAAATGAATGACCACAGAAAGAATATAAAAGGCCGGGGCGCCACAGAAAATCCCGCTAACCGGTGGGAAAGACTGCATTATTCAGAAGAGTATGCAGAACCCAACATTTACGAAGAGGAAACAAACCCCCGTTTAAAGACAGAATTCTTTAAGGATACTTCGAAAACTGTACTTACCCAGAACAAAAGCCCCGACATCGGATTCAACTTCTCTGTCAACCCCTACAGAGGCTGCGAACACGGGTGTGCATATTGTTACGCGCGACCCACTCATGAATATTTAGGATACTCGGCAGGATTAGATTTCGAATCAAAAATTTTTGTAAAAGAAAATGCACCAGAATTATTGCGTGAAAAATTAATGTCAAAAAGTTGGGAACCGGCAACGATTGCGATGAGTGGAATCACGGACTGTTATCAACCGATTGAAAGAAAATTGGAAATCACGCGTCGATGTTTGCAAGTATTAAACGAATTTAAAAATCCGGTCGCGATCATAACTAAAAATGCATTGGTAACTAGGGACGTGGATATTTTATCCGAGCTGGCCAGTGTTGGAGCCGCGGAAGTTTTTATTTCCGTTACAACTTTGGATTCAGAACTTTGCGGTTTTTTAGAACCCCGAACTTCTAGGCCGACAGCAAGATTAAAAGCGATCGAAACTTTAGCGAAAGCTGGAATTCCGGTCGGAGTAAATGTTGCGCCCGTCATACCAGGGTTAACTGATCATGAAATGCCAAGCATTTTAAAAGCTGCAGCGGATGCAGGAGCAACGTCGGCAGGTTATGTTCCTCTGCGATTACCGACGACTGTCCTTACTGTATTTACCCAGTGGCTTGATACTCACCGGCCTGATCGGAAAGAAAAAATCCTATCAGCGATTCGGGATATCCGTGGCGGAAAATTAAACGACGCGAACTTCGGTTCGCGCATGAGTGGACAAGGTCCGGTAGCAGATAACATGAAACAAATGTTTCAGATCTACAGTCGCCGAGAACACTTAAACGAAAAAGATTTTCACCTCTCGACGGCCAGCTTTCAACGGCCCGTTACTCCGCCTGATCAACTTAGTTTTTTAGACTAATACCAATGTAAAATTTGGGGTTTGGGTACTTACCTGTTAGCCCTATTCGAGCCTCTGTCGAATGGTTTGACAGCTAAATCCACCCTATTTCAATGCGGGAAACCGCTTAACTTGCATTATAAAACGTATGAGCAAATTAGCCGGTTTCTCCAATCTTATGCGATCTTTGAATCTCCTGGTGTTGAGCGCTTGTATTTCAATGCAGGCCACGGCCCAACAGCCTTCAGAACCCATACAAATCAATGAAATTGAAACTGAAGAAATCCAGTTCATTCAGCCAATCGAGATCGATGACACTCTTCGCATTGAACGAGTTGAAAGTTTTGAGCTGACGAAAGACATTTTGATAACGCTAAAAGATTTGGAAGCTTCAATCCGGGTGACCGCTCTGGAAGATGCGAGCAACAAGTATAACGTTGATAAAGACCTTTACCTAGCATTGCTGGAATTGAGCGACGCCGCCACTGCTTCAGAAAATAAAAAGAAGTGGGATTCGATGGATTGGAATAAAGCAATATTCCAAGGTTACCGGCCGCAAAGATTTATCGAGCAAAAATCCCGCGGTTTCCGGGTTGTGGTTTTTGAAGTTGTATCAAGCAATGGCCAAATCGATCAAAGTAAACCCATTGTATACGCATTTGCGGCGACTCAACTTTACGGAGTTATGCGATCACTAAAAGATTGGACTGCGAATATCGGTTATGGAATTCCGCAAACAAATTCTTCTGCCTCTATGAAGGTTATCGATGAACTAATTGGTGATCTCAAAGGACGTAAGGTTATACTCACGGGTCAAAGCTTGGGCGGAATGGTTTCCCACGGAATAGCCTATGCCGCAATTACCCGCATCATCAACCAGAACCCCGAGCTAAGCGGCAACTTTGAAAATGCAGGCACATCACCGATTCGAAGTATTACTTTCGGAATCCCGGGAATGGTGGATACATTGCCAATAATTCTTAAAGGAACGAATAAGAAAAAACGTTGGAACTTAATCAAAGTTCCGGAACTTGAAAACTTTGGTGCATTCGAGAGTTATTTTTATGCGCCCGATTTGCTTCCCCGCTTGGGAACCCATTTCGGCAATAATCGCGAACTAAAATTAAGCTTAATTAAACTTGAAGATGGCGAAAACTATTGCATGAACATTCCGTTGATCCGAGACGCCCTAGAGCGGCATTTAAAATGTGGATTCGCCCGAGCCTTCCGCAAGGGTGTCGAGTTTGAGGAAAATACTTTCAAACGAAAACAAATTAAGATTCCAAAATTTTTACTTCGATTGAACGCCGGTATCACAACAGGGTTATTAGATTTATCGACGATGTTTTCTAATAAAGTAAACTCACAGGCTTTTGAAACTAATGTTACCGCGCCAACGCCTGTATCGCAAACGCCTGCAACCGCAACGCAAGCGCCTGATAAAACAAATTAATCAAAATTTTTCTTTTGCCGGAGCTTTTTAATTCCAGAGTGCCGGCTTTTCTGTTCTTTTCTCTTTAATTTTGAGGACCAAGTTGGCTTGGTCGGTTTACGCTTTTTAGGAACGTGGAAAGCGTTTGTTAACATGGTATGCAACTTCTCTAGACAGATACTTTTATTTTGCTCTAGATCCCGGCTCTCATCACTCCGCAAAAAAAGTAAGCTGTCTTTGTTTATATGATTAAACAATTTGTCTATTACTTTGGTTTTTTGATCTTCAGTTAAAGCTAGCGAACTAAGAAAGTCCCAGCGCAATACTGCAGCAGAGGAAACCTTGTTGACGTTTTGTCCCCCAGGTCCGCGACTGCGGACTGCGGTAAATACAACTTCTTTTTCTATTATTTCCATTGGTATCACAAAATCAATCTAGAGTTTTACGTTCAATACGTCCACTGTTTGTACAAAAAAGCCTCAACAAATTGAGGGTGCTGCATCAGCGCAGGCATTACAAAAAAACTTGCAGTGATTTTACGCTGTGGTTTAATCAATTTGATGAAAACACTAAATATTTTTACTCGCATAATTTTAAGCTTTTCCCTACTAACTCTTTTCAGCTGTTCAAGCAGCACCGAAACTGGCGAAACGGGAATTAACCGTAAACAGTTCTTGGTGGTACCTGCTGGCGAAGTAAATAATGCTTCGTCTGCGCAATACAGTCAGATGATGGAAGAAGCCCGGCAAAAGGGTGCATTGGATAAAAATCCTTCCCAAGTTGCCCGCGTTCAGAAAATTGCAAAACGTTTGATTCCCCATACTCGGGTTTTCCGTTCGGACGCTCCGGGATGGGCATGGGAATCCCACGTAATCACTTCTCCGGAATTAAATGCGTTTTGTATGCCGGGTGGTAAAATTGCTTTTTACAGCGGTATCATCGAAAAGCTTGAACTAACCGACGGTGAAATCGCCGCCATCATGGGACACGAAATCGCCCATGCATTAAGAGAACACGGCCGCGAAAGGATGTCTGAACAGATTGTTCAACAATTCGGACTTCAATTTTTAATGGCGAGTGGAAAAGTCGATCCAAAGTATGCTCAGTTCATGGGTCCAGCTTTAGCCGTGGCAATGACACTTCCCCACAGCCGTGGGCAAGAAACCGAAGGGGATGTCATCGGTACCGAATTAATGGCTCGCGCAGGATACGACCCGCACGAAGCAGCGACGCTATGGAGAAAAATGATGGCACAGGGCGGGGGTAAACCACCGCAAATTCTAAGTACTCACCCGGCGGATGAATCTCGAATTGCGAAGATCGAATCCCTTTATCCAAAAGTGATGCCTTTGTACGAAAAGGCCGACAAACCGTAAGCGGTATTTTGTTGTTCCAACTAAATTAAGTTGCAGCCGGTCTCTAATTGCTTTTGAAATTCGGCGGGATTGGTCATTACTTTTAACTGATCGAAAAGTAATTTTGCATTTTCATTTCGTTTAGAAATTTGCGCTAACCATTGCTTTGTTCGAGATTGAGCAAATCGTGGGCTGACTTCCCTTTGATTTGTTTCGAAAAAAGTTGGAAGCATCATTTTTATTCCGGTCCAATTATCTAGCTTTTCTAAACTTTGCGTTTCCGAATATTGCTTAATTTCTTTAAACAAAAATGGATTAGCAATAGCCCCCCGGCCAATCATGATTTCATCACATCCGGTAACTTCCTGGCATCGACGGAAATCATCAACGGTCCAAACTTCACCATTAGCAATGATCTTTAAGTTTGTTTTTTCTTTGATACGTGGAATCCACTCCCAAAATGCAGGTGGTTTGTACATATCAGTTTTAGTTCGGCAATGAACCGTTAGTACTTTTACGCCCGCTGCTTCAACTGCTTGTGCAGTTTCAATACATACAGACGGATCATCATAACCAAGTCGAATTTTTGCCGACACCGGGACGTGGGATGGAACTACTGCCATCGCCGCTGACAAAATTCCGTAAAGCCGTTCTGGATTTTTAAGAAGGCTAGCACCACCGTCGTGGCGGTTAACAGTTTTAGCGGGACATCCAAAATTAAAGTCGATTCCCAATGCACCTAGTTCGGCAACCCGGTGAGCATTTTCTGCCAGGGGCCCAGCCTGACCGCCTAAGAGTTGCACTAATACGGGAATGCCCGATCGAGTGCGACCTCCCGTTTTTAATTCGGGACAGTATTCATAATAAACCTTATCCGGAACAAGTTGAGTGGTGACCCTTATAAATTCGGTCACGCATTGATCTATTCCCCCAATAGAAGTCAGAAGATCCCTTAGAATCCAATCTACTACTCCTTCCATTGGTGCCAAATGCAGTTTCATTCTGATGCAATACCCTTCCCTGAGCGAAACGACAATGCTATTCTGTTTTTACAAACTGGAGTTCCAACGATGATTAAAAAACTAGTGATATTTTTCAGTTTAATAAGTTTAGGTGGCCATCTTACCGGCTGTAGCAGCGCCTCAAAGCCAGAAGAGAAAGATTTAAAATTCGTGGTTAAAGGCGAAATGCCCTACATCGAACAAAGATTCCAAGAGTGTTACCGAATTCAGTATGAAAAAGATCCCACCCTAAGGGGCCGGGTTAAAATTAAATTCTCAATTAACGAGGACGGAAAACCGTTTGATTTTTCAGAAGTGAAACAAGACTTAGCCGGTAAAGAACAAAGCAAAAAAGCTCTAATGGGATGTGTAAAAGACGTCTTACTAGCAAGCCAATTCCAAAGCATGGGTTCCCTAGGAGAAGACTTCTTCGAAATCCAATACCCAATAAATTTCAAAACTGGCCCTTAATAATTAGTTTTCTTTCGAAAAGCTTACTAGGTTTGTTGGGCTTGTCGTGGATTGTGCCCACACTGGTTCGTTGCGAGTGTATTCGCCAGCACCTTCGTGTGATTTCAATGCCAATGCCATTGCTTCTTCACGTTTTTGTGCCCGTACCCACTCTAGATATAAAAACATAGAGAAGAACATTTGGCTTAACAAAATGGCTAAAGCAATTAAAGTTGAAGACGCGATCGCTGGCTTTATATCTTCAAATTCTGGAACTTCAAACGGTTCGAATTTGCTGTCGATTGAAATTTGATAAACAACTAACTTAGATAAAGTGTCGTTAGCTTCTTGGAAATTTTTAAAATCTGCATCAGCTGATTTCTTCAATTCGTCATACATCCGCATTGCTTCAACCGTTCCACTTGTTTGACTTGTGATGCGGTTAATTGAACCTTGCAATGAAGCGACTTGTTTCTTTAATAATGAAGTTTCATCCAACAATTGGCGGATTTGGGAACGCTGACCAAGATCCCGCGCGATTGCGAGGTGGGCCGCCTTAGTTCCGCCAAGGAACTCAATCGTCCTTTGGTTTTCAGCAATTTGTAATTCGACTTCATTTTTTCTGACCATTAAATCAGACATGTAATTTCCAAGTGAATTTCCCGAAGCCAAAGAAATGATATTTTCCGGGCGCTTTTGGAATTTACTTAAGTCTTCCGTAATTTTCATGAATTGGGATTTGAACTGATCACGCTGTTTTTCCAAAGCCGCTTTTACTTTTTGGATTTCTTTTGATTCATGTTCTTTTAAAACTTTGACAGCGTGATCCAAGAACTCAAGTCCTACAAAAAACGCCAATTCACGGTCTGGTGTACTGACCGTTAATTTAATTTCCGAGGGAGACAATGTTTTAAAGGAAACCATTTCGTTGATAACGCGCGAAAGTTTTCGATTTGCAGGATCAAGTGTCGCTAATTTTGTTCCAAGTTTTGACTCAAGTTTTTCTGCTGCTTCACGATCAAGTACGGGCTTTGTCGAGTTAGCTTTGTCTTTCAGCATTTGAAGAAAGCTTGCATAGGTTTCGTGTCGCTCTAGAATATCAGTAGCTCGTTCTGCGGAATTGTTTTTTCTTGTTGGAGCACCTTGGGTTTTTGAAAGTGCGAAAAAGTTATTAGAGAACGCTTGAAGCTGTGAATTTTGCGGGTCATGAATTGTGATCGTAGATGTCATTTCGTAAGGTACAACTGCAAATCGAGCAACCAGTGCTATTAGTATTAATCCAACTGCCCATGCAATTGACTTCTTCCAACGCTTTAGTGCGAAGGGCAAAAGACTTTGAAAATTCGTTTCAGAAAAATCGAACAAGCCTGGCTTCATCATAGAACTTTACCTCTGGAATGCAGTGGTTTTCGCATACTTTTGGATTTTCCGCCATGGTATCAAATTTCATTATAAATTATTCTTCGTGGGTGCCATTTTCAGAGCTAAATATGCGAATGCCAGCCAATACAGCCGGTCTGCCATTCCACCAATGGAAAGATGTATATGGTAGATCATCAGAATCGGTAAATGGCTTAACAAATAGACCCCCAAGGTTAGGGTCGGGGGGATCCCCTGATAGGTCGTTCTAATTGATTGAATGGTTAAAAGTACCATTCCAAACGCAATCCAAATTGCTAGCGGCCACCCACCTACGACGGCAGCAGAGATCAATAAATTATGAGGATCTTGAAATGAATTATAGGAGTCAACAACCTCAGCGCCATCACTATTCCCAAATTTAGACAGTAAACCAAGTCCGATATGGGGGCTTTCGCTAAAGGACTCCATGCCTCTCAGTATCTCGTCCCAACGGTCGGCAAGTCCGTTCTGGGCTTCGCGTTCACCTAAAGCAATCTCGCCCGTTACAAGGCTTTTACCGTAGTTATAGCCCTGAACTCCGAATAACAGTAAGGCCAACAACATGACCCAAAATACAAGTATTCGGCCCAGTTGAAATTTGGCATTTTTAGATTTGTAACAAACAAAAAATAATAGAGTTGCGACGGTACAAGCGAACAAGGCACTTCGGGTACCAGTCAGAATGACAGCGGCCATACAGAAAGATAAAGCTAATACAAAACTAATCTTACTGAAGAATGATTTAAGGTTTTTCCAAGAATTAAGGTAAAAAATAAAACCGACGGTCGCGCAAGTTACCATATGAGGAATATGTTTAAATATACCGATGAATCTATTTCCTTTATACACAAAAGGAGACCCAATAATTTTAAGTCCGATGGAAATCACAATTATCCACAAACAAATCCGCGCGATCTTGTCTAACGCTTCATCGAGTCCTATTACGAGTGGCAGGACAATTCCGTACAATAGAAATAAGTAATAGGTCAGGCCTAATACTCCTATGGTTTCTATTGCAGGAATGGCAGGGTCGATAATAATTTGTAACGTACTTTGAATCCCTAGAATTATCGTAATACCTACAATGAAAGTACGATAGGCCGGATGAAAATGGGCTAATAAATCAGGGTAGATTCCAATGATTAACGGAACCCCGGCCAACAAACATAATAAGACATTAATGTAGGGATGAAGTCCGCCCTGATAAATAAGATAACCCAATCGATCAGGAACCAAACCTGTCCACGATAGAGAGATCTTCGCCAGAAAAGGCAACGCCAGTAAAAACCACGCAAGGAATCTTAACCGGCGATTTTCCATTTAATTTATTTTGATCTTTCGTTGATAAGTAAACCCGTCAATATTGCAGTCAATAAGACCGAGCCAATTGTTACAACTTTGGAAACATCATTACTAATCATTGATGTTTTTTGTGGAACATAAACGAAATCCTGGTGTTCCAATCTTAAAGGTCTTAAGGCCGGAGCTTCGCGAAGAAGGCTGTCGACATTTACTTCATAAGTTTGAGGGCTTTTTTGTTCTATGTATTTCATTTCTAAACCCAACCAAGACTTACCGGATTTTCTAACGATGATTTCTTCCATCTCAGCCGAGTTTAATACTCCACCAGAAAGAATCAAAAGCTTCATTAGATCTGTGTCTTCGGGAACGTAATATAATCCAGGACGCTCGACGGATCCAAATAATTGAATGGCAATTAAGTTATCACGAGGAGTATTTCTAAAAATGTACTCGGCTGTTTGTTGAGGAGCTTTGATATCAATTCCTGCAGCACTCGATTCGCGTAGTTGGCCCCACGCAAATGTCGATTGCATGATAAGGCTGAAACTAATGACGGCGGCACTAATTCGATGTGCAATTGAGGCTTCCACGGCCCCTCCTTTGAAAAATGCCATACTAATGTAATTTAATGCCGTAGACCCCTGTCAGAATTACGACAGGTAAGGATTACAACGTATATTAAAGATCCGTTAGATTTCTGACACTGGCAGAATATTCCGACCACCCCTACATTATGTATTCAAGGAACCGGGAGTAATATGAAGTCGCAAATCCTTATCGCCATTATTTTTTTAGGAATCGCTTCCGGTTGCAATAGCAATCCGAACGGTAAATTACCCGGAACAGTGGTTAAGTCAGAACCCAAAGCTCAAGGAACCGGAACATCTGGAAACGGCGGTAGTCCAGTCGACCACTCGGAAGTAGATAAAGATTTGGCTTATCGATTTGTTTTAGAAAATTGCGATACGCTGCCTCGAAAAGCAGTAAGCAAAGTTCAACTCTGCAAGAACTTGCAGCTTGATTGGGCCAATAATTTTTGCCCTGAAGAAAGTCGCAAAAAGAAATTCGAAGAATTATGTTCCGGGATGGAGTGGAACCCGTTTGAAGTAAAAGACCAGGAAATGAAGAAAACGTCCGTACCACATATTTGGTGCACAGTTTCTGACGGAGACATTACCGAACAAGAGATTCAATCCAAGAAACGTTATATTAACACCCAATATAGTACGGATTTAAAAACGATTATTCCCCATGAAAAATTCTATGCGCTTGTCGAGCAAGCATTTGTCGGTGGTAAGGTAAAAGTAAAAATTGATTTAATGAACGATCAGGGCGTAATCGCAACTACTGTAAAATCGTGGCCACGTTTTCCTGATTACGTAATGGTTGAATCCCCTAGTAAGGATGCCAGAGCAGTTTGTTACCCTAGCATTCACTAGTGAAAAGCTAGGGTTTTATACAAATTTACTTTTTAATTCCAGTGATGTTTTCACCGATAACCATATCGAATTCACCCCAAGATGGATCATACTAAAAGATTACCCGTATCGCCAGCAAATTGAGCCAACATAAAAGTTCCAGTTACTTCAATACCAGAATCAAAAACTAACTTAGTTTCTTTACCAACTTCTAGGCCTAAAGACGCCATATCTTCCATCGTTTTAATGCTTGTCAATGCCACTGGTCCATTGGAAGTTTTAACTTTTCCAATTGGGGAGCTAAAACCACTTGCGTGTTGTCCATGGCCTTGACCTGGAATAGTAACACCCGCCACGCGAATTTCTGTAGCGCCTGCCCATCGAACATAAACAGGTTTACCTGTTTTATCACGAGTAACTTCAGCTAATTTTCCGGCGACGGAAGCCCCAGAGTTCAATGAAATTTCAGTTTGGATTCCTGCACCCTTAATAATATCAAGATATTCATTCATTTGGCGGGCGTTATCGTATTTTGGTTTCGCATGAGCAATTAAAGTTTTAACAGCGCGGTCTAAAAACGGAAGCACTTGTTCATTTGTAATTTGACCGTCAGTTAATGCTTTGTCGATATGAGGAATATTAACTTGCGCGTTTCCAACAACATCAGCACCACGATGACGAAGTGTTGTTGTGATCGCTTCCGCGCCTTTTTGTCCACCTAACATTCCAGCCGAAATCGGAACCATACCAACAGGTTTAGATGCAAAAGGACTACGAACGTAGTTTAAAAAGTGACCAAGGGCACCGGCATATGTGCCGTCGTATTCTGGAAAAACGATAAATAACCCATCTGCATTTGCGATTGGATTTTCAAAATTTTTCTTAAAGCTGTTAGGAGTATTAAAGTAACCCGTTTTCTTTAAGGCCGTAAAATTCACTTTCTCTACGTCGACAAGAACTGCATTTACGCCTTCACTTTGTAATTTTTGAACCAGAAATTTTGCGACTTTAAGCGAGTTTGAATCAGCGCGGTCCGTTCCTGAAATTACCGCAATCGTCGGTTGATTGGGGTCATGGCTTGGTTTTGCGGCTCTTTTAACCCGCATTGCTTGATTACATGCAACCTGGGCCGATGATTGTGCGATAAAACCAATTAAAACCATAAAAACGGCAAAAAGTTTAACACCTGTTGATTTCATAACCGTATATTCTCCCTGTACTTCAGTTTAAACGTATTGGCCTATCTTAAAGCCTCACGATAAATAGAAATGCAAAAGAGCTGTACCAGATTGAATTTACTGAACAACGAAGCTTGGGCTTACTTGGCCCAAAGGAACCGCCGGAAAGTTCATAGTAATACAATGATAGGAACCCTTACCAGTATTAGATAAGGCGCGGGAATCAAGTCCAATGACCTTTAAACCTACACTACGATAGACGTTTAGTGCAACTTCATCATTTGCGTGCATGAAGGTCGGAACGAAAACAGTGCCATTTACAATGATAGAGTTAACGTAAGTCTCCATCGCTTTTTTTCCCTTAGGTAACATGTGTACTGTATATCCTTGTTTCTCGAAAACCTTCCGGTAGCTTTCCGTATCTGTCAGAATTGTTTTTTCATCTATGAAGCGCGCACGTTCATCTATGTGACCGATGCCGCCCACGTGAGGTAATTTGGTAACGGTTCGACAACCGTAATTTTTTACGAAAAATGAATTAGAAATTTGATCAGTCGGAGTGGAATTCACCATAAAGCAGTTTCCTAAGTGGTTGGTCATGAAGTTTCCGCCCTCAAAAGTTTTCTTATGTTTGATCATGGGCGCCTGAAAAAGCTGGCTAAAATAATCGTCGGGCTCGAAGTTATCCCAATAATGGGCGTCGGCCAAAATTAGGTTTCCACCCGACCCGATTAAAGGGAATGGAACTGCATCACGTGCCCAGAACCCGCGTTCGCCCTTGGGAATCGTCATATATATAATGCGGCTTCTGGGAATAAATCGTGCGTAATCAGAAATGATTAGCTCTTGCTTGGCCTGATCTAACTTTGGAGCAAACAATATTAATTTAACATCTGAAGGAAGGTTTTGAACGATAGTTCGTTTTTGAGCCGAGGAATCATGACCTGCCGCTGCCGCCATTATTAGATACCCGGTGCGTTCGTAATCCGCAAAAGGACGCATGGCCTGATCTTGTCCGCTTGCAGACAAACAAAATACAGTAAGTAAAATAGAACTAAAAATAGACTTCATTTGCCCTGCCGTCATTTACGATAAGGGCTCATCTTAAGTGCAGCAGTAGGAGTTCGCAACGGCGCTCGAGGTTCCACGCCGTCTCTGGAAAAAATGTTAATTATGTCTATTACTTCGACGATTAATTTCCGACACCGAAACCTAAAAGATAATTAAACGGGGCGAGAACTGAATTTTGGCCATGACTTAATATCCATGCCTAAACAAACTTTTGTAAGGTCCAAGGACTCTCCGATAACCATGTGCATATCAAGATACCGGTAAGTACCTAGTCTTCCAATAAAGGTAATGCCCTTTTCTTGGTCCGCTAAGCCTACGTACTTTGTTAACAATTCTTTATCGTTATTCAAACGAAGCGGATAATACGGAGTATCGCCTTCTTCGGCAAGTTTGCTGTATTCTTTAAAGCAGACAGTTTCTTCGTGTTCTTCCCAAGGTGTGAAGTGCTTATGTTCACTAATACGTGTGTATGGAACTTGCTCTTCACAATAGTTAATGACGGCATTTCCTTGATAGTCCCCGGTTTCATCGAAACGTTCGAATACTAAACTGCGATACTGCAACCGACCCAACTGATACTTAAAATAACCATCCATAGGCCCACTGTAAAAAATGTGATCATATTCGGATTTAGTAGCGGGATCAAAACGCTGACCCAATTTTACTGTTATAGCAGGATGATCAAACATCTTTGCAAAAATTGGAGTATAGCCATCGACCGGTATGCCCTGATATTTACTGTTATAGTAATTATCGTCGTAATTAAATCGAACCGGCAAACGCTGAAGAATAGATGCGGGAAGTTCACTTGGATCTACCCCCCACTGTTTCTTAGTGTATCCGCGGAAAAAATTATTATAAAAATCACGGCCTAAAAACTTGAGCGCTTGGTCTTCGAAACTTTTTGGTTCCTTAATCGTACGATCACCTAAGGAACCAACGAAATCCCGCGCTTCATGGGGTGTTAACTTTTTGCCGAAAAATTGATTAATCGTTAACAAATTTATAGGTAGTGAGAACACTCCTTTTTCGGTAACTGCCTTTACCCGGTTTGTGTACGGTCCGAACTTTGTAAATTGATTAACGTAATCCCACACGTCCTGCCGGCTTGTGTGAAAAATGTGAGGTCCATACTGATGAAGCATTACTCCGGTTTTGTGATCGCGCTCGGTATAGCAATTTCCGCCGATGTGGGGACGCTCGTCCATTACCGTTATTTTGTATTCACCGGTTTTAGCTAATTCGTGGGCAAGTACTGCTCCGGCAAATCCGGCGCCCACGATACCAATATGTTTTTCCATACAAATCACTCCTGTTACCTAAATAGATATTTTTGTTTCATCAAAATAACGGCTTAATGCGCCTTCCAGCGACGAAAGTATATTTCCGCGTTCGCTTCTCATGGCCGTGTACAGTGGCCGTGGCGCTTGAAATTTTAATTCATGTGCATTGCGACCGATAATTAACGATCTATCGGCCTTGACCCGGTCAGCGGCAATCAGAGCAAGCTCGGACCAACTGATCTGACCTTCATTTACCAAATGCCAAATTCCGTATTCGGAATCAATCAACAAATCTAACGTCGCATTCGCTAAATCTGGAACATACGTTGGAGAGACGGTCATGTTATCCGCAACTTCCACTGTTTGCCCGATTAAAAGTTTTCGTGTCGTTTGAGTTAAAAAATTATATTCGTCCCATGGGCCAAAAAACGAACTCGTGCGAATTACCATTGCTTGCGGATTTGCCCCAAGAACTTTGATCTCTGCATCGGCCTTAGATTTTCCGTACAAATTAATAGGCTTCGTTTCGTGGCTTTCTAGATATGGAGAAGTCACATCGCCATTGAAAACATAATCTGTAGAATACGTGACTAATCTTATTCCACGATTTGCTGTTTCGATGGCCAAATTTTCGGCGCCTATTGTGTTTTCACGTAAGCATTTTTCAGGCTCTGCCTCTGCTAGATCTACTTTCACATATCCTGCCGTATTAATCACAGCCCATGGCCGGAGATCATCTAAAGCTTTGATCACAGAATTACGATCGGCAATATCCATTAATTGCCGGGTTACTAATACATACGGCAAGGATCTTCGATTACAAATATTTGCAAACGCGCGACCCAAGGTTCCTGTCGAGCCCGTTATTAATATAGGGCGATGATTCAAATTCTTTGAAGGCACTTTTTTGGGGACGGAAGCATACGTTAAATTATTACGGTTCCACCACCAGCCTTTTTGTTCCAGTACCGGATGATCAAAGTGACTTCCTTTTGCAAGTGCCGATACTAAATAACTTAAAGCCGTTGGCCTTGGTTCAGGAGAACGAACATCGTAAACTCCGCTTTCATAGTAACCTTGGGAGGCAGTACATAACGAGTTCCAATCGAATGATCCCAGTAAACTCCACGCGGTAATAGCTTGGATATTTACACCTTCGCGTTCAAGCTCGTTGGCGGCTTCCCAGACTTCTTTAAACCACCGCATCTGACTTTCACGATGACCATTAATGTGTACTTCTGTTATTGCAATTGCCGTATTGTACCGATCCCAAGCTTCTCGAAAAATTTCGATTGGCGGAATCATTTCAGCACGGCCCGAATCAACGGCCCCAACATCGGCATATGCATAATGTTTATTTCCGCCGTGATATTCCTGCGGGTAGTGGTGCAATTCGTCGTCTAAAAATCGATTACTCAGTAAGTAATGATTTATTCCAATTATATCTGGTGGGCAGGAATTTTCTTCGATCCAATTAAGCTCTTCTGAAGTCAGACCGCTCTTAATCAAATAGGAATACATTAAATGGGTGCTATTTACCCAACCGAACAACAAATCAAAAGTTAACCATCGACGTTCGTTTTCAAATTTAATTTGTGACCATAGTTTTTTAGTTCCCTGTGCACGTCCCAAATCATCAGTTTGAATTAATTTTGCGTTCGGATTAATTTTGCGGATTTCCCGCATCGCTAAAATCGTAGCTTTAATTTCGTTAAACAAACATCGCACAAATGCTTTGTCATTTTTTTCGTGGGGATACCAGATTCCGTAAAGTCCACTGAATCTGGCAGTTGTTAGTGGCTCATTTATCGGAGTGTAAGAGGTAACCCACGGATACCGGGTTGCCGTTGCTTTGGCATAGGCAGCAAACTTTTCTGGAAATTCTGGATCAAGTAAATCTGTATGAAGTGGGCCACTGCCGTGATGAAGTAATCCTACGATTGGTTCTAATCCCAATCGCTGGAATTCAGCCATCGCTTGATCAGCCGTCGACCAGTCGTATTGATCAGATGCTTTTTGTGCGGTGTTTTCCCACAAAATAGGATAGCGCAGGGTCTTGATACCCAAATCAGCGAACCTTTGCAGGTCGCCCTTTGCGCCTTCAACTCTGACTTTGTGTCCGTTCTTATCGCATTGGTCGAAAAAATTTTCGCCAACGCGATTAACAGTACACTCTACTCCACCCCAAATTTTCATTGTTGCGTGGCTTGCGCGTATTTTTCTTTAGATATGTGATGATTTGTAAACTTATGGCATTTCTTTTCGTGGTCAGCCATTTTAGCCCAAGTGCTATCCCAAGAAATATTTTTTAGAAAAGAAAGAACTTTTGATTTCCAAGTGTCATCTTCCCGTCCTTGTTCCATCGCGGCTTCGCACGCCTTAACAAAGGTCTCTGGGCTATCTGCAATGTGCACAAGTTTTTCATCTCCATACGGTCGAACTACATCCCGAATCGAAGTAGAAACGACTGGACAACCTGCCGCCAAATATTCAGGAGTTTTGGTTGGACTGATAAACTTTGTTGATTCGTTTAGTGCAAACGGAAGCAGCGCCACGTCCCAACCACCAAGATAAGCTGGAAGTTCACGGTAATCCTTAGGTCCCAAGTAATGAATGTTTGCAGCTTTTGGCAAAGTGTCAGGATGAATTTTAACAACTGGTCCGATCATTACTAAATGCCAATCAGGACGAGCGGCCGCAACCGAAGCCAGCAATTCGATATCCATTCGCTCATCAATGACACCAAAAAATCCCAAACGTGGATGGGGAATATTCGCTTGATCGGCAGGATCTTGTTTATCTGTTCTTGCCTGCGCGAAGTGTTTAAAATCGATGCTGCTTGGAAATGCATGAATATTATCGTGTCTGTGTTTTTTGGCTTCGAAAAGACTTTGGCCGCCGGTGAACACGACATTTGCTTTACGCATAAGTTTTTCTTCAAGAGCAATCAATTCAGGAGGGGCGAATTTAAATGCAGACAATTCATCCATGCAATCGAAGGTAATGGTTTTAGGCGCAAGATGTTCTGAAAACGTTAAAGCCATCGGTGTGTAATACCAAGTGGAAAACTCTGTGATCTCTTCATCTTCCAACAGTCGATCTACCATATTTCTTAAAGTTTCATTTACTTTTTCACGGGCGTAGTCATCCGGGAAATGAGGAACGACGATTTGCAATCCATCTTTTTGGAATGAACGAAGTTCTGGCTTTTCTACAGTGATGAAAACCGGCTCTTCAAAATAAAATACACGCCTGTGTTGGGCGAATCTGGTCATTAAGTGCTGTGGACGTTGAAAAACGAAATTCCATCGCAAGTGGGAAAAACAAATTAAATCAGAGGAATCGCAAGCATACCGGGTCGTGTCCTCAAGATTATTGAGTTGTTGCATTAAATTTTTCATAATTCTCCTTGCGCAATTGGCACAGACGGTTTCAGATTTTGAAACGGGCTTTATAGTTAATGTTGATCAAGTTGATTCAAACGTTGGCTTTCAGGTTCCGTAAGATTGCAGAAGCAATGCCAAAAAGTTTGTCGGGCATAGTTTTTGGACAAACATAACCGTAGAGGCAGCAATGAACTTAGGAAAAGGCCCCAGCGCCGGTGATAATCAACGAGTCGACGCGAAAGATAGATCAGATTCTGCAGCCAGTCATGTGGAGAAAAAGGCCAATCGTCGGGAAGACTACCCCAGAATGCAAATGCGTCGCCAGCAGTGGACTTGTTTGAATGGAGAGTGGAGCTTTTGCTTTGATCCTAAAGATTCCTTTAATCACCCGGAACAAATTTCAAAATGGACACACAAAATTCAAGTTCCGTTCGCTCCCGAATCAGAATTAAGCGGAGTTACCGACACCGGTTTTCACAATACATGCTGGTACCAACGTGAAGTTGAAATTTTAAAAGTTGAAAGCAAACGAACGCTTTTACATTTCGGTGCAGTCGATTATTCCGCACGGGTTTGGGTCAACGGCAAATTTGTCGGATGTCATGAAGGTGGTCACACTCCTTTTCATTTTGATATCACTGACCTGTTAGATGCATCTGGTAAGCAAACCATCAGCGTTGTCGCAAATGATGATCCTGTCGATTTAGCAAAACCTAGAGGAAAACAAGACTGGCAGTTAGAGCCGCACAGTATTTGGTATCCTCGCACAAGTGGAATTTGGCAAACCGTATGGGTCGAACAAGTTCCAGAAACTTACATTGATTGGATTCGTTGGGAGCCACACTTAGAGCGTTGGGAAATCGGTTGTGAAGCTTTCTTAGCAGGAAATAAAAAAACAGGATTAAAACTTTCAGTTCGTCTTTCCGTGGGCGAGCAGTTATTAGCTAACGATACCTATGAAGTTATTTCTGGCGAAATTCATCGAAGAATCGCTTTGTCTGATCCGGGTATTGATGATTTCCGAAACGAATTATTATGGAGTCCTGAGAAACCAACTTTAATTCAAGCAACAATTCAATTGTGGGATGGAAATACTTTAGTTGATGAAGTCGAATCTTATACTGCGCTTCGATCAGTCGGAGTCCAAAAAGGCCGCTTTTTATTGAATGGCCGTCCGTATTTTTTACGATTAGTTCTGGATCAAGGTTACTGGGAAGATTCGCTAATGACTCCTCCGTCAGAAGCTGCGATTCAACGCGATATCAATTTGACAAAATCAGCTGGCTTCAATGGGGTCAGAAAACATCAAAAGATTGAAGACCCAAGTTTTCTTTATTGGGCGGATGTTTTAGGTTTATTAGTCTGGGAAGAAATGCCAAGCGCTTACAGGTTTACAACTAAATCAGTTCAGCGTCTTACCCGCGAATGGATGGAAGTCATTCAACGTGATTACAATCATCCTTGTATTGCAGTGTGGGTTCCATTCAACGAATCTTGGGGAGTTCCGGATTTAGCCCAGAAAACTGCTCACCAAGATTGTGTGCAAGCACTTTATCACTTAACAAAAACTTTAGATCCGCAGCGACCCGTAATTGGTAATGATGGATGGGAAAGTTCTGCGACGGACATTCTTGGAATCCATGATTATGATCATGATCCAATGAGATTACGTACGAAATATGGAACTGATTTACCGATCAACGATATCATCAACACTCGAAGACCAGCAGGTAGATTGCTTGCACTTGAAGGATATGCCCATTCAGGTCAACCAGTTATGTTAACAGAATTCGGTGGAGTAAAATATTTGCCGGAATCAAAAGGTCAAATTTCATGGGGCTACAGCGAATCGAAAACCGCTGAAGAATTCCGCGCGAAGTATACAGATCTTTTACTGGCAGCAAATCAAATCGAATTGTTCGCAGGTTTTTGTTATACGCAGTTAACTGATACTTTCCAGGAAGCAAATGGAATTTTCTTCATGGATAGAACTCCAAAATTTCCGATCACGCAGATTCGCAATGCTACACTTGGTTCTGGACATACGCGGGGGGAACTAACCGCGGCTCCGGTTGATCAATTTAACGTTGATCAAATCTCTATAATTCTTCCCAAATAGGCTCCCAGTGGCACATTCATGGCAATCTCTCGTTGTAGTTAATTAATTCTACGACGAGGGCTTTTATGCGCGATTTAATCGTCGCAGCTGCCGTCGAAGGTCAGCTCTGACCATCATTTTGACAATGATGGCGAGGGTTAAACGCAGGAGTAAGCATGAGAATTCTAATGGGTCTTTTAGTAATGATGTTTTCAGTTCAAAGTTTTGCGATTCCAAAAATGTTAAATTGCACTGACAAAAATAGCTCTTTATCTACCGGCGTTCGATTGGCGTTTTTAGGTAAAGGCAAAGTGTGGGCTGCGTTCTCTGGATCAGGAAGTGCACCAATCTCTGGTTCAGTATCTGAAGTTGAACCATCTAACTTAACTGACGTATCACAAATTAAATCTTTGAAACTTGCTCACGGAATGATTGATACCTGCAAAATTACTATGGGCAGTAAACGGAAGATCATGGACTGTCAGCAAATGGGTCTGAAAGAACTAAATTGCGAAGTGATTAAAGCTAGCGCTTCCGAATAGCCTTACGACTCCGGGCAGCATCTGCTGCCCATTTGAGACCAATTAAAAAATAATTCCGCTGAAACTGTTCTCATTTACTTCTGACAATATTTCGATTGATCCGCATCCGTTGGATTGCTAATCGGTCTGTATGAGTAAAACAAAAAATAAGTTATTCCAAGTTAGCATCGAAGGTAAACTATTGATCGCCTTGTTAGTATTGTTGGGCGGGGTTCTGGCGGCAGGTTGGGGTGCAGCCATGAAGCTGCGGGAAACAATAGCATCGAATGCAGCCGTGATGAATGTTGATCCCAGCGCTTTGATTCAAGTTGAAAAATTACGTAGCTTAGCAGAATCACAAATCGGAAATAGCCGTGCATTTTTCGTGATGGGTTCAAAGGCCATTTTCGATAAACAAAAAAGCGACAAACAAAATCTATTACAATCTTTAGCTGAATTCGAAAAGAAACACAGTCTTCCGCAAATTACGGAAATTGTAGCGAAAATAAACGAGCTTGAAAAACAAGAACAAGATTACTTTGATCAGGCAATGGAGTTTCGCGCAAAGCAAACTGAATCAAAAATCGTTGGCCAATTTTATCAAAGTAAGACTTCTCCGATTCTTACTCAGCTTAACGAAAATTTTAATCAAATGGTTAAGCTTCATAATGTTAGCTTAGATGAATCGCGTAAGAATGCTGCCCAAGCTGGCGTTGATGCACAGTCGCAGATTCCTAAGGGCATGACCTGGTTTAGCGGTGCTATCGCTGCATTGTTTTTATGTATGTCATTTATCATTTTAAGCATGTTACGTACTCGATCTTTTTTATTAAGAGATCGCAATCGATTAGTTGAAGAAGCAAAAAGTGCGGTACTAGCGCGTGATGAAGTTATCTCTGCCCTTTCGCGTGACTTAAAAGAACCGATGGATTCCTTGAACGCTATCGCCGAGGAAATGAAAAAGTCTTCCGATCCTGACACTACAGAACAAGCTAACTTGGTTAATAGCACGGTTGCAGAAATGCAGGGCCATCTGAACAATATTTATGATCAAAAGAAGGCAGACATGGCAAGTTTGACTCTTAGACTGGATCAATTAAGTATCGCAGAAATTTTAGATGATACCGAAGTGATGTTACGCCCTCTTGCAAAACAAAAACTAATTACTCTGCATTTTGATACCGTCAGCCAGTCGCTTTTGGCGTATTTCGACCGGGAACGAATTATGCGTGTGCTTTCAAACCTTATTGGCAATGCAATTAAATTCAGCCCTAGTCATAGCCGAATTTCCGTCAAAGTAAAAAGTGATGCACAGTTCGTGAATATATCTGTCATCGACAACGGTGGCGGCATTCCTGACAGCCGAGTTGATGGAATCTTCGATAATTTCTGGCAAGCGAAAAAAACCGCCGAGCAAGGCGCAGGGATTGGACTTGCGGTAGTAAAAACAATTGTCGATGCCCATGGCGGAACAGTTCGTGTCGATCGCAGCAGTCAAAATGGAAGCACGATTACTTTTACACTTCCACAACGACGACCTGTTAATGCTCAACTAAAAAAATCCTGGACGGTAAGAGCTATCAATCGCGGGCCAGAACAGTCTCCGACACTGATGTAATTTAGTTTCATAATTGAACATTAAGGCACTTTAACAAAACAAGACTGATCGATATTATCCCACCAGCACTTTGGATCGCGCAGGTGGGTAACAATGTTTGAACCCTGCAGGCCATCGGCTCTTAAGATATATCCATTTTCTTGATTCGATTTTAATTCCGGGTGGGCGGCTAACCACTCTGGATTAACCCCTTCTTTAATTAACTTTTTATCTGAATAACCTTTGATGGCAAGTTTTGGGTGAATCACCCAAGCTTCGTGGAAAGCAAAGAAAGAATTGGGCTTAGCTACCCGTTCTGTTCCGAACATAAATAAATCGATACATGCTGAATAACAAAGTTCTCCAACTTCAGTAGTTACTTTACATTCCGGCCCGTAACCTTCGCATACTTTTCTGATTGCCTCGCCTACTTCAACATTTTTTGAGTGAAGGCCACCGTAGTGGGCTCCTAGATATAAACGTACTGACTTGCCCGGTTTAAGTTTCGCCATTGCTTCACGAATACGACCCATCCCATTTTGCGGATAGATTACTCCTGATAAATGGATTCTTTGTTCTGTTTCCCCGTCCATGTACGTAATTGAATAGTCGGGTTTATTTTTAGACTTCTTTTCTCGAAGTTCAGGGACCAGCAAAGACGAAATGTTAATTGCGAACGCAGCTTGGGAAGTAAGTAAAAGAATCAAAAAAATCTTCTTCATCGTAAAACTCCTCAGTATGAAATTTAATTTATAAAGCCGCGGGACAATAAACGGGGCCGCGTATCTGTCCCATTTTTGCCGCCTGCTGAGCACTTATGCCCATTGCCTGGCCGACTTTTTCCCATTGCTTAAGTCGATGTTCCTGCGGATCTACCCCATTCCAAATTAACCAGTCATATCCAACTAGCTTTAGAGTCTTCGCAAATACCTTTAAAGGTATGGGCGGTGAAAAAACATTACTTTGTCCGAAGTTACTTACGTGTTTTTTAACGACAACTTCCTCGGAAGAATCAATTTCAACGACTTCTTCAAATAGCCATCG
>JAZKJI010000154.1:0-4881 GCA_040384405.1 Bdellovibrionota bacterium | reverse complement strand
CTGCGACCCTCTGGTCCCAAACCAGATGCGCTACCAGACTGCGCTACTCCCCGACTTGCTGGTGTTTGAACGAGTGGCCAGATTAAGGAAAACCTCCTTCATCTGTCAAATTGAAATTGTGGTGCGACTACGCTCACGCTAAGATTATGGACTTGGAAGCTTGGTTGGCGCGAATCCCAAAACCATTACTCGCTGTAGGCGTTTTGAGCCTAGGGGTTATTGCGTTCATGTTGTTGAGCCCGCCGCACTCGATCTGCAAAACTTATCAGCAGTCGTTAGAAGAATCCATGGCTGGGGTTTTATATCCTACCAAAGATAAGAAAAAGCGAAGTTTTCCTCCTAAGGTTTTGGATCAAGAGACCCGTTGCCGACTTGGTAATAGTTCGGGGGCTTGTCATGATTATTTTATTACACTTCGTACTTTGGCGAAGAAAACCCGGGAGTTTCCTTCGGAATGTGCGACTACGGTTTTGGAAGGTAAGCAGGTTAAACCCACTATCGAGCAAGGTTTGGAAAAAATGGTTCGCATTGCTTGGGGAGACAAGCCACCCGAGCCAGGACTGGCTATTACTGGGTGGCTTCAAGAATTTGAGCTTTCGGTTTTTTGTCAGGCCCAAGATGTCTATCGCCGGGCCGAGGGTGAAGAAGGTCTTCAAACTTTAAGAAATAAAATATTCGCCAAACTTCCTGGAAATTTACCGCCGGGAAATATAAATCCGACGGAACCGCCGATGGCTAATAAATCAATGGGGCCATCGGAAATTTGGAAGCGGTCTTTATTTTCCATTAATTGCCAACTCTTCCTCTGAAATTAACTGTAATTGTACCCAGGAATTATTTTTTACCCATCCGCGAAAACAAAAATCGTTGTCATCGTGATTTCTGATTTCGTAAATCTGATTCGAGTTTTGATCACCAATTTCACCGCCAGAGCTCAAAGCCAAAGACCAATGTTCCGGATTCAGGCCAAAAGATTTTAAACCTTGGATCAGGGTAGGGGATGTTGTTTCTAGATTCATAATAACCTCCTTCAAGTGGTTGAAGACGGTTAGTGCAGGGCTTCGGCCTTCCCAGGGGACCGCGATCCGGATACAATTTCTTTGTGCCGTAAATTTAGATCTATATTCCTGGATTCCAGAAAGAAGGACGTCGATGAAATTTAAAACTAAGTTTTTAAAAGAGTTCGTTCTTTTAACCGCGGTTGCAGTAATAGTTCCTATTTTATTTAAAATTTTTGAAGACCGCGCCACGGCCGGACTGGTTGCGGGGGCCCTATTTGTGGGAGTTCCGGCGGGCTTACTTTGGGATTATTATTATAAGTACGGTAAAACCGATCCGTGGTGGTATTTGGCGCTTGGCCAATTTTTATTTTTGTTCGCCGTTCCCATATTAGCCGTCCGTCTTTATTACGGAGCAATGTCATTTGACCAATCAACTATTTTTGGATTTTCGATATCGGATTATCATAGGATTGCCCGCAATAGCTTTCTATTAGCTTGGGTGGGGGCGGCGTTCGGGTTCGGCCGCGAATGGCTTCGGAACCGCCGGAAGCAGCCGAAATAGGTAGGCTCAAAAAACAAAAGGCGTCTTTGGTAAGACGCCTTTAAATTACAAAAAATGTGAAATCCTAATAACTAGATTTCGAATGGAACCGGACTGATACCTTCTGGGCGGTAGAAGTTATCGTAGTTCATGGTGCCATTTGGAATTAAAGCCAAAGAACGGGCTTTTTTAACCGCTGCTGCTACTCTTTTTTGTTGAGCAACGCTTAGCTTGGAAATGCGAGAAGGAGTGATTTTTCCACCGTCAGTTACGAATCTCATTAGAGATACGGGGTCTTTATAATCGAATTGGTAGTCTCCACCGAATTCCTGTCTGTACTTTGATCGTCCTGTTTTTTTCATATTCGGTCCTAACTTTTAAGTAGTTATCTGTCAGATACATTCGTTTTCGGTGGTTTTCCGCTAAAAACGGGTGTTTCTTGCAAAATGTATTGTTCTATATACGTAAAAATTCAGTTGCCAGCAAGTGTCTTTTTTCATATACCCATAAGTCTTGTAAAAAAAAAGGGAATAATTATGAGCCGCTGTGAACTTACCGGAAAACGACCTATGGTTAAAAACAAGGTCAGCCACTCGAACATCAAGACTAAATCCATCACGTTACCGAACGTTCAAAGAAAAGCTGTTTTCAGCCGCACATTGAACCAAATGGTTCGTTTACAAGTTGCCGCAAGCGCCATTCGCGATATGGAGCATGTTGGTGGTTTTGATACTTATGTTGTGAGCTTAAAAGACAGTGAAATGTCAAAACGTGCCCTTGCTATTAAAGGCCGCATCCTTAAAAAAGTAGCTGGGAAGTAAGAGGATATGATGAAACTTAAAATTAAAACCGGCGCAACGGTTCAAGTAATTACTGGTTCGGACAAAGGCAAAAAAGGCGTTGTTCTTGAAGTTGATCGCACAAAAATGCGGATCAAAGTCCAGGGCGTTCGCGTTCAGACTCACTTTGACAAAAAAGACGGTCTTTTGAAAAAAGAAGGCTTCATCGATTATTCCAATGTGAAATTGATGGAAGCAGCAGCTGCTCCGACTAAGAAAAAAGCCGCTGGTAAAAAAACAGCTAAGGCAAAGTCTGCTGAATAGTCTTTAGAATATTGAATATCCGGCGTAATCAAGGACTTAGAACCTGAGTACAGACCCGATCTTATTCTAGATATCGGCCAAATCCATTGAATCTGATTTGTAGGTACCCTTCCCATTGTTAAGATGACGGAAGGGTTTTTTTATTTATGATGTCACTTCTTAGAATTCTCATCCCTACTTCCCTTATCGTTGGAACATTAGTTTCCAGCGCAGGCATCGTCGCGAGTGAGCCCCAATCCTTCATATTATGCCGCCGTTACAGTGAAGTCCGGCATCTTCGCGTCGAAGAGCGGAAGAACGAGCCCGGCGTTAAGTGCGCTGCTTTTTATAACAAAGAGGGCCGTGAAAAACGTATTGGACTGGCGAGCCATATGGAAACTTGCAAAGTGTATATGGAAAAAATCATAGAAGTATTAAAGGAAGTGGCGTGGAATTGTACCCCGATTGAAAAATCACGGGTCTTTGTTATTTCCGCGCAAGGGGGAGCTACCCAACCTTCAGAAGATAAGGTCTCCTATTCACATGGGCAAGAAAACAAGCAAAATTAAAGTAGCACTTCTTCAAATGAATTCCGGTGAAGACGTTTCCAAGAACGTTCAATTTATTTTCGACAATTTAGAAAAAATGAAATCCCACGGCCCTATGCCAAGACTTGTTTGCACGCCCGAAAATTCTTTGTTCATGCGTGCCGGTGAAGGTACGGAAATTAAATTTCTAAAACCAGATGCTACAGAAATTAAAAGTCTTTGCGATTGGTGCAAAATTAATAATACCAATCTTCATTTGGGGTCATTACCTTTGGAATTACCAGAGGGAAAATTTAACTCTAGCTTACTTTTAAGGGCAGACGGAAGTTTTGAAGCCTCTTATCAAAAGATGCATCTTTTCGACATTCACTTAAAAGATCAAAAGCCGATTCGCGAGTCCGATGTGTTTACTCACGGAGCTCAGCCTTCGGTTTTCGAGATTGATGGTTGGAAATTTGGCCAAACTGTTTGTTATGACATCCGGTTCGGAGAACTTTACCAACATTATTCCCATGCATCAGTTGATGTGATTTTAATTCCGGCGGCTTTTTTAGTAACGACGGGACGTGCCCATTGGGAAATTCTGCTTCGTGCGCGCGCCATTGAAAATCAAGCCTACGTTTTAGCTTCTGCCCAATCAGGTTTGCATACTGGGGCAACGGGTAAAACCAGAAGAATTTTTGGATATACAATGGCAATCGACCCTTGGGGTTATGTCGCTTATCAGAATCCGGCCGAGCTGACCTATGGAATCATTGAATTAGATGAGGCGCGGTTAGCGGAAGTTCGGGCGCAAATTCCAATGTCGAGCCATCGCCGCGACTTTTTCCGTTAAAATCAATTCGTGACAATTTAAGCTTTCTTGCGTGAAATAAGACCATGAAATTACGCACTTTTTTCCACCTATTATTTATTGTTTCCTTGGGCTTCGGAGCTGCGACGATTGTTCATGCTGTAGAGCTTGAAAGTTTTGATGCGGAAGAGCGCCCGTTTTTTGATGAAGGTCGCTTGGAACTACAAAAAGAAAAATTTTTGCCGCAGCGGAAACTTTATCCGGTTAATAATGCCAAAGTTGAAGAGACCCAGCAAGAGAATACCAATGAGCGGATATACTGATTTACCAGAAGGCGTTCAACGCGAAGAAATGGAAGCAGATATAGTTATCGTCGGCGGTGGTGCTGCCGGATTATCTTGCGCGCTTCACTTACAAAATTTGGTAGAAAAACATAACGCCGCAATTTCTGCAGGGACTGCGCAAGGAGCTGCGTTAGAAACTCCGATGATTATTGTATTAGAAAAGGGCGGCGAAATTGGTGCGCACTCTTTTTCGGGTGCCGTCTTAAATCCAAAAGCGCTTGAAGAACTAGTTCCCGAATATAAAACCTTGGATTGTCCACTTGATGCGGAAGTGACGGAAGATGCGGTTTATTATTTAGGCCGTGAAAATGCATTTAAATTTCCGGTGACGCCTCCGCCATTTAAGAACGAAGGAAATTATATTATTTCCCTTTCCAAAATGAATCGTTGGCTGGCTGGTCTGTGCGAACAAAAAGGAATAAACGTCTTTCCCGGATTTGCTGCGGTTGAAGCACTTTACGACGGAAATAAAATTGTAGGAATTCGAACGGGCGATAAAGGTCGCGATAAAAATGGCGTACCAAAAGCTAATTTTGAACCGGGCTTAATTATCAAAGCAAAAGCGGTGGTTT
>JAZKJI010000153.1:7939-18671 GCA_040384405.1 Bdellovibrionota bacterium | reverse complement strand
ATTCAAATCACACAATCTAGAAAATATTATTAATGCTTTCAGAAATCATTTTCTTCTCCAGGGCTTTTCCACTGATCCGCTTCCGGTATTTTACGATATCGAAATGGATTTAAAGGACTTGAACACTGAGTTTCTAAAGTGGATGGATTTATTGGAACCATTTGGCGCGGGGTTCGAAGCACCACTGTTTCATTTACCGGGATTAATCGTTGATGGGTTTACCGAGTTAAAAGGTGGCCATATGAAAATTAAGGTCAGATCCCCCGATGGTGGTAAGGCAATAGATGCAGTTGCTTTTTCGCCGTCAAAGTCCTTACGGGACAGGTTACCTAAGGCGCGCCAAATTGATATCTTGGGCGAGGTTCAAAAAAATTATTTCCGAGGCAATCAACAAATTCAGATTTTAATCCAAGACGTGAAAGTCACTTTATAAAACCAAGGGTGAATTTATGAAACCAAAAGTTGTCATTTTGCTTTCCGCGGGTTTGGATTCAGGAACTAATTTATTTGCCGCCCACTTAGCTAATGAAATTGTCTTGGCTCTGACTTTTGATTACGGGCAACTTGCGGCACCGAAAGAAATCGAGAAAGCAAGAAAGCTTGCTGCTAGCCTTAATATTCCCCATAAAGTCGTGGATTTAAGTTTTATAAAAACTTTTGGTGGTTCTTCCTTAACCGATGACCAGGGTCGAATTCCCAGTGGAAGTGATGTGGATATTGAAAGCCACGAAAAATCACTTGTGACGGCAAAATCTGTCTGGGTTCCTAATCGCAATGGAATATTTTTAAATATTGCCGCTGGATTTGCCGAGGCTTTGGGTGCTGAAGCGGTTATCCCAGGATTTAATAAAGAAGAAGCCACTACTTTTCCAGATAACTCCTACGGATTTATGGAAGCATTGGAAGCGAGCTTTAAATTTTCAACGGCAAACCAAGTAAAAGTAAAATCCTATACTCATCAAATGGATAAGTTGGGAATTGTGCAAGAGGCATTAAAATTGGGCGTTAACTTCCGTGATCTTTGGCCTTGTTATAAAAACAGGGACAAGTGGTGTGGCGAATGCGAATCCTGTTTAAGAAGTAAACGAGCGTTTGAAAAAGCCGGTGTTGAACACAAAGATTTCTACCAAAGCCAGCCGCAATGATTTTAGCAGTTGCGGGATCTATTAAGGCGCTTTCATATTTAAAAATTATATTTTAAAAAATAAGTGGGTACTAAGTAATTATGAAATCAAAACTATTAAAAGAAAAATTTAAATACGATGGGACGCAACTGAGATCTCTGTATGCCTATATGAATTACGGACTACTGGGTAATTCCATTATCGCCTGGGAAGGGGCGTGCAACGTAAGTTTTGAACACATGGTTGATGGCGAAGATCTTTTGGCCGAAGCAAAAATCGCCGGAAGCCACATGCTTCATTTTATCGTGGAAGTATTTAATTACGATTTAATGGGTGCAGTGCCATTACAGAGATTATTGGCGAGCACAGTTAAAGAAGTTTTAGAACAAACATCACCGGTGTTACAGGATAAGAAATCCACCTTGATCAGAAAGGGTGATGATATTTTTCTAAAGGACCATAAGTTAAGTATTAGTATTGCGACTTCCTCACCCGTATCGCGATTAATTCATTTTGCGGTGAATGTTAGTAACAAGGGAACGCCTGTAAAAACTTTAAGCTTGGATGATTTGAAAATTAAACCAACGTCGTTAGCGAAAGAAGTGTTATCTAGGTTTTCGGAAGAAGTAGAGTCAATGATCGAAGCGACTCAAAAAGTTCGTCCGGTTCAGTAAACCGGAGGAAATAATTATTGGGTTTTGAACTAATTTTTCCGTTACATTTGCCGCTGACGTTTATCAACGGCAAGGGCCGCTTCTCTGACTACTTCACTTAAAGTTGGGTGAGAGTGAAAGCTTCTAGCTAAATCTTCGCTTGATCCACCGAACTCCATCGCTACGATTATTTCACCTAAAAGTTCAGAGGCCCGCGGACCCACGATGTGTCCGCCAAGAATGCGATCTGTTTTTTTATCGGCAATAATTTTTACGAACCCATCTGTTTGGCCCATAGCTTTTGCCCGGCCATTTGCCATGAAAGGGAATTTTCCTACGGC
Organism: Bdellovibrionota bacterium; assembly: GCA_040384405.1. GTDB lineage: Bacteria > Bdellovibrionota > Bdellovibrionia > Bdellovibrionales > Bdellovibrionaceae > JAZKJI01. The sequence goes on along the minus strand of JAZKJI010000153.1, from coordinate 16,553 downwards.
AATTTCAATTCCTTGGGCTTTAGCCTGGTCTTCTGAAATTCCGACTGAAGCAACTTCCGGATGGGTGTAGATGACACTTGGAACGGTATTGTAATTCACGTGGCCAGCTTTACCGGCAAGTAGTTCGGCAACGGCAACGCCTTCTTCCTCGGCTTTGTGGGCAAGCATGGGGCCTGCGATCACATCGCCAATCGCAAATATTCCTGGAATGTTAGATTGATAATGATGATCAACGATAATACGGCCTTGTTTGTCGCGCTCGATGCCAACTTCTTCACAGCCCAGTCCCGCCGTGAATGGTTTTCTGCCAGTGGAAACTAAAACAACATCGCCACTTATAGTAGATTTACTGCCGTCTTTTAATGATTCAAAATCCAATACGACTTTATCTTTTTCTAATTTAGAACCAGTTACTTTAGTTGAAGTCATGAATTTCACGCCTTCTTTACTTAAAGTTTTTTCTAAAACATCAATCAGATCTTTATCCATCATTGGTAAGATTCGGTCAGAATATTCGATGACGGTAACTTTAGATCCTAAGCGGGACCAAACCGAACCAAGCTCGAGGCCGATAACTCCGCCGCCCACAACCAGCAACTCTTTCGGTACGAAACCTAATGCAAGCGCACCTGTTGAAGAGACAACTCTTTTCTCGTCGTAAGGCAGAAAGGGAAGTTCAGTTGGAATACTTCCCGTGGCGATCATAATCGCTTTGGTTTGTAAAATTTTTGAACCAGATCCGGTGATGACTTCAACTTCATTTGGTTTGCTGATTTTTCCGAAGCCTTGGTAGTGATCAATTTTATTTTTCTTAAATAAAAATGCGACTCCGCCAGTAAGGCTACCCACGATTTTATCTTTACGACCCATCATCGTCGGCAAATCTAAGGCAACGTCGCCAACTTTTACCCCGTGAGTTTTTAAATCATGAATGGCAGCTTGATAATGTTCAGAAGACTCGAGTAAGGCCTTTGATGGAATACAACCCACGTTAAGGCAAGTTCCACCTAAAGTTTTATCTTTTTCGATGACCGCAGTTTTTAAACCCAATTGGGCCGCGCGAATAGCGCCTACGTAGCCGCCAGGTCCACTGCCAATTACCACTAAATCATATTGTGCGTCGCTCATGTTGTTCCTTAGATTTCTAGTAAAAGTCTTTCAGGGTCTTCAACACCCTCTTTGATACGGACTAAGAAACCAACGGCTTCTTTCCCATCGATCATGCGATGATCATACGTTAATGCAACGTACATCATTGGTTTGATCACGATTTCTTTTCCTTTGCCTAAGTCAGCCACGACCGGACGGTCTTCCACCTTATGCATTCCAAGAATTGCACTTTGCGGAGGATTTAAAATCGGAGTTGATAAAAGTGATCCGAATGTTCCACCGTTTGTAATAGAAAATGTTCCACCTTGTAAATCATCGATACTGATTTTACCGTCGCGTGCTTTTAAAGCGTAATCACGAATGGACATTTCGATTTGTGCGACGGACATTTGATCGATATCTTTAATTACCGGAACCATCAGGCCTTTTTCAGTACTAACCGCGATTCCAAGGTTATAGTAATTGTGATACTCGATATTTGTTCCAACGATATAGGCATTAGCATTTGGATACATTTTCAAAGCTTCGACTGCAGCTTTTGCGAAAATTCCCATAAAGCCTAAGTTAACGCCGTACTTTTCTTTGAACTTATCCTTGTACTTTGTGCGAAGTTCAAAAAGTTTTGTCATATCAATTTCGTTAAACGTAGTTAGCAATGCTGCCGTTGATTGGGCTTCGACTAAGCGTTCGGCAATCCGTTTACGAATTGTTGTCATAGGAACAAGATTTTTGTCACCTTGTTTGCTGTTCGTCGGTTTCCAAGTAGGTGCGGCCGGTGTTTCTTTCGCTTTCGCAGCTGGAGCAGCCGCCGGGCCTGGCGCAGTGGCAGTAGAAGTTCTTGGTTGGGATTCTGCTGCATTTAAAACATCACCCTTAGTAAGTCTGCCATCTTTTCCAGTTCCTTGAACTTGGCCAGGATTAATTCCAGTTTCAGTAACAATTCTTTGTACCGCAGGGGAAAGTGTTTGATTAGTACTTTGGGCTGATCCACCAACGGCAGTTAATGCAGAAGGGGTCGGAGCATTTGAACCCGGAGAAGGGGCGGCACCCACGGAATTGACATCCCCTTGAACCGGTTTTGATCCAGCTGCCGAAGTAGCACCCGCTGCAGGTTTCGCATCGGTATCGATGCTTCCAATTGTTGAACCGATTTTTACCGTGTCACCGGCATTGGCCGTAGTGGTTAATAGTCCATCATTTTCGGCGACCACTTCAACGCTTGCCTTATCAGTTTCTAATTGCAAGAGCACGTCATTGCGTTTGACGTAATCACCGGATTTTTTATTCCAACTTCCGATGACGGCTTCTGTGATCGATTCACCAACTGCCGGAACTTTTACTTCAATTTTCATTGCGTGCTCGCTTTCTTTTAAAAAACTAACTTTCAAAAACGTTTTTAATTATTTCAGCTTGTTCAACTCGGTGACGATAGATAGATCCCGTCGCCGGTGAAGAACGCTCTGGCCGCCCAACATATTGGACGCCAAATTTCATTTTATTCTCTGCAAAGTAATCCATAAACTTAAAGTACACGTGTTGGAAAGATCCCATGTTTTTTGGTTCTTCTTGGGCCCAGATGACTTGTTCGGCTTTCGAGTAGGTCTCGAAAACTTTTTTAATTTTGTGGCCAGGGAAAGGATAAACTTGTTCCAGCCGAACTAATGCCGTTGTGGAATCTTTGCGCTTTTCTTTTTCTTCTAAGAGTTCAAAGAAAAGTTTTCCGGATACAAAAACAACCCGGGTCACTTTTTTCGGATCAGTGACAGTTGCATCCATAAGTACTTCTTGGAAAGTGCCTGTCGCCAATTCGTCCATCGAACTAATCGCTTTAGGATGGCGAAGCAATGATTTCGGTGACATGACAATCATCGGTTTTCTGAATGGGCGTTTGATTTGACGGCGTAATGCATGAAACAGTTGCGCCGGAGTCGTTAAGTTTACCACCGACATGTTTTTCTGCGCGCAAAGTTGTAAAAATCTTTCCATTCGCGCAGACGAGTGCTCGGGCCCTTGGCCTTCGTACCCGTGTGGTAGTAAAAGGACTAACCCTGACATCTGCATCCATTTCGATTCGCCGCTGGTTAAAAATTGGTCGATGATAATTTGGCAACCGTTAGAGAAATCCCCGAACTGAGCCTCCCACAAAGTAAGAAATGTGGGATCTGCCGTCGCATTACCGTATTCGAAACCTAAAACCGCGTACTCGGATAAAATTGAATCGTAAACGCAGAATTCCACATTTTCTTCATTAACGTGATCTAGCGCCGAATAGGCTTCGTTGGTTTTTGTATCGTAAAGTGCAGCGTGGCGGTGAGTGAAAGTTCCACGTACGCAATCTTGGCCAGTTAACCTGACGCTCGTACCTTCAGCCAACAAAGATCCGTACGCAAGTAATTCGCCCATGCCCCAATCAAGTGGCTCTTTTCCAAGGGCCATATTTTTTCTGGATTCTAGTAATTTAATTAATTTCGGGTGAGGGTTAAAGCTACTGGGTACTTGTCCAAGCTTTGCGCCAACCTCTTCCAAAGTTTTTTTGGAAATTCGAGTGTCAGTATCTGTATAGAAATCTTCTTTAACTGACTTACGCAAGCCTTTCCAAAAACCTTCGAACTTGAAGTTCTTAATTTTTGGTGCGCCTTTCTTTGTTTCTTCGTAAACCTTTTGAAGGTTATCCATTTTTTCTTGGAACAATCCCTCGTAATAAGTTTGATCAATCACATTTTCGCGCACTAATTGTTTGCCGTAAATTTCGCGCAAAGTCGGGTGCTTCTTAATCAGGTCGTACATCAAAGGTTGAGTGTAAGCAGGCTCATCCCCTTCGTTATGCCCAAAGCGGCGGTAACAAATCATATTGATTACGATATCGCGGCCCCATTCTTGACGGAACCGAAGGGCGATATCCATAGCGCGTACGCAACTTTCAGCATCGTCACCATTCACGTGAATAACCGGCGTTGCTAAAACTTTCGCCGTATCACTGGCGTAGTGCGATGACCTTCCATTTTCCGGAGATGTCGTAAAGCCAACTTGGTTATCGATGATGATGTGAAGAGTACCACCCACGGTGTAACCCTTAACGTGAGCCATCTGGAAAGTTTCAAGACCAACACCTTGGCCCGAAAATGCAGCATCACCGTGAATTAAAACGGGAACGACTTTTTTCCGTTCTTTGGTATCATCGCGCCGGCGTTGAGCCGCACGGGTCATCCCTAAAACGACGGGATTAACTGCTTCTAAGTGGGAAGGGTTGTAAGCTAAAGTAACTTGGCAGGTACCGTTCGGAGTTTCCTTCTGTGCCACATAACCCAAATGATATTTAACATCGCCATCGAAATCATCGATGGGCTCTGCAAGTTCAGTGGGCCCATTGAAATCACCAAAAATATATTCTAACGCTTTACCCATGAAATTGGCCAATACGTTAACGCGTCCACGATGGGCCATACCGATCATGATCTCTTCAACCTGGCGGGAGGTTCCGCGAGCGACCAATGCTTCAAGCATCGGTAGCAGGGCATCGCCGCCCTCTACAGAAAATCGTTTAGTCCCAACGTAACGTGTGTGAATAAATTTTTCTAAACTTTCCGCGCGAGTAACGGAAAGGAAAGTGGCTTTCTTTTCATCAACACTCAGTTTGAATTTCGAGCCTTCTTTTTCGAACTCGTTAATAAACCACTGGCGTACTTCCGGTAAAGCTTCCGCAACTTGAACGCTGATTTTACCGCAGTACACACTTCGCAAGTGAGCAATGATTTCACGCAAAGTCGCATCGGGTTTGCCGACGATGTTTCCGATTTGAAAACGTTGGTCAAGGTCAGTATCTTTCAAATTAAATCGTGATAAGGAAAGTTGATCAGACGGAGTTGGCATATTCGTCAACGGATCAAGTTGCGCTTCGAAGTGTCCGTAATTGCGATAAGCCGCGATTAAATTAAAAACATCTAATTCTTTTTCGGAAAGTCCGAAGCTACCTTGTTGGGCGAACTCGACACCTTCAAAAAATCTTTTCCATTCGGTGGAAACAGAACCGGGATCTTTTTTGAAATCTGTGTAAAGGGATTCAATGAATTCCATGTTCGCGCGGTTGATTCCACCGCCATTAGTATTATTTCCGCCCGCGTTTTGCCCGGATCTTTCGCTCATTTCGACTCCAATTTTTGAATACTCTGGATCTCTTTAATTTCTCAGAATGCGTGGCGAATCGTCACGAACTAATGCAAGGCAAAAGCATGCAAGTTTACTATCCCGAGTAATCCACTCAATGTTAGAACGATCCATGGGGAAAAACACGCGTTTTACCTCTGAGGAGATAGAATAATGGCTCAACTGATCATCGTTCGGCACGGCGAGAGTACTTGGAATAACGAAAATCGATTTACCGGTTGGGTAGACGTGGATTTATCACCCAAAGGGACTGAAGAAGCGATCGCTGCGGGACAAGCATTAAAGGCGTTACGTCCCAAGGTTGATGTCGTTTACACCAGCTACTTAAAACGGGCCATCAAGACGTGTAATATTATTCTGGAACAGATGGATTTGCTTTGGATGACCCAGATAAAGAATTGGCGCTTAAATGAGAGGCATTATGGGGGCCTTCAAGGTTTAAATAAAACCGAAATGGCCGAAAAACACGGTGAAGCTCAGGTTAAAATTTGGCGTCGCAGTTTTGATACTCCTCCGCCATTGGTGACTGAGGCCGATCCGCAACATCCACGAAATGATCCAAGGTATCAATCTTTCGCAGCCAAAGATTTACCGGCAGGGGAATCGCTAAAAGATACCATCGCGCGCTTTATGCCATTGTGGAGTGGTGAAATTAAAGACCTTTTGGAAAAGGGCAAAAATGTTTTGATCGTTGCCCATGGTAATAGTCTTCGGGCTTTGATTAAGGAACTTGAAGGACTATCCGCCGAGGAAATTATGGAAGTTAATTTACCTACCGGAGTTCCGATTATTTACGAACTTGATAGTAAGTTAAAAGTTATCAGCAAAAAATTTGTAGGCGATGAAGCTACTGTTAAAGCGGCGATGGACAAAGTTGCTAATCAGGGCAAGGCGAAATGATACTTGGACAACTCGGGGCCGGTCTTCGGTGGTGCGGGCAGCGGTGGGCGGTCCGCTGTGTCTGTCTGGTGGGTGGTTTTTCAGTGCCGGTGTTTTTATTTAATTCTTAAGTAGGTTAGAATTACTGCGCCGTTTGTGCAGTTTTTGCTTGGTTCGGCGGCTGCTCTTGCTCCGTAGATTTTTAGTTGATCATTTATTAGCTCGAAGCGGTGGATTTGTCCTACTGTGTTCTTTTCTGGCATTGGGCAGACTCGGCCCTTGTTTTCTACGGGGAAGAATTTTTGTTCGGCTACTCTGAAGGTTGAGTTAAATACTTCTAATTTTTGTTCGGCCATTATTGTGCAGTATGATTTTTTATCGGTTGCCCAATTTTTCATTCGGATTGTAGCTTGGTTACCTTTTATTTCTAGAGTTTCTTCTGTCACGCCCGATTTATAAAGTGCAGAGTTTATTTTTACCAGTTCGCCGTCTTTAAAACTTTCGCAACTAGCGCCTTTTACTTTCCAAACTCCATCTAGACTGATGTTTGTGGTTGCGTTGGAGGTCCAGGAAAAAGTAAGTAAAAGAATCATCAAACTCGCGCCCGAATATAAATTCAATTTAATGTTCATACTAAAATTGTACGGCTATAATTGCACTCAACAAGCGAAAGTTTAGATTTCTTAAGTTTCAGCTTCTGAAAACGAAATAAACTGCCCCGACTAGACAAAGGCTTGCCCATATATAATCGGTTTTTAACGGCTGGTCCATGAACAGGACCGAGAACCCTGCGAACACTGTCATCGTGATAACTTCTTGAATGATTTTTAATTGTGGCAAAGTTAAAGACTGGCTTCCCCAACGGTTAGCAGGAACTTGAAAACAATATTCGAAAAATGCAATTCCCCAGCTGATAGAAATAACAATCCAAAGCGGGGACTCTTTATGATTTTTCAAGTGGCCGTACCAAGCGATTGTCATAAAGACATTTGAAACTATTAATAATCCGATTGGCCCAATGATACTCAAACTTCTTCCTTACGAGCTTGGTAAGCGTGGTTGCAGATAAGGCTCGCTACCCGGCGGTATTCGCTTAATAGGTCCAAGTGAATGGAACTTGTATTAATCGAGTGCTGGAAGCCTTTGTTCAATCGACCAATGTGCTTTTCCCGAAGTGCCACTTCCGTCCGCGCAAGTTCGCGCTTTAACACAATGGCTTGATCACGTAGTTCGCCCATTTGGTAGGCGTTAATTCCCAAGTCAGCAACCTTTAGAACGCAATCAAACATTTGTTTAATGTCATCCCAACCTTCTTGCGAAAATTCCAATCGAAGGGCATTTTTCTTAATCGCCAAGGCCAAAATATTAATATCAATAGAATCCGCCGCACGCTCCAAGTCGCTAAGGAACATGATCATGTTCATTATGTTTTGGTGAACGGCAGCAGAGCTTTTATTCGCGTGATCCAGTAAAAACATTTTGATTTCGCGGTACAGGAAATCGACTTTATTATCGCGGTCTTTGATTGATTCAACCAAGGCCGGATCAAATTTATCAAAAAGTTTTACAGAGTCTTTGATCATCGATAAAACGATGTCAGCAGTACGCATGATTTCACGATTGGCATAGGAAACGGCGAGGGCCGAGTTCTGATAATTATTTAAATTCAAGAAGTCAGCGCCGAATTCTTCCTCGCGGCTTTTGGGAAAGAAACCTTCAATGACCGATGCCGCCTTATTGATAAACGGTAAAAAGATGGCAGCAGAAAACATGTTAAAAATGAAATGGGCGTTAGCGATAACCCGCGATGGGTTGGTATCCCAAGTTTGTAACAGCTGCAGGAAAAATTGTGTAAATGGATAGAAGATAACCACACTTAAAGTTTTGTAAAAGAAATGAGCCCACGCGACTTGTTTCCCGACGTTATTACTGCCGGCAGCGGCCATTAACGCAGTTGAAGTGGTGCCGATATTCGCTCCGAATACCCAAAGGATCGCATCGTGCGAAGAAATCACATTTACCGATGCCAAACTCATCGCTAGCCCGATCGTTACCGAACTCGAGTGAACTAAGCTGCAGAAAACCATGGAAAATAAAAGGGAATAGGCAGGATTGTCTTTAATCTCTTGGAAGAAACTTTGGAACATAGGGTGAACAGCAAAGTGTTGGGCACTGACACTCATCATGCGCAGACCAAAAAACAATAAACCGAAACCTAAGCCCACCAAGGCAAGATTTTTAATCGTTACTTTTTTCGATTGGATATACACGAAAAAAGAAATCACGATCAGGGGTAAAGCAAATTCAGTAATGTTTAACGAGATCAATTGAACGGTAAGCGTGGAACCGATCGCGGTTCCGATAATTACGCCCATTACTTGGCGTAAATTTATCACGCGGGCCGAGCCTAGTCCCACAAGCATAGAAGTCACGGCGCCTGAACTTTGTAAAACTAACGTAA
>JAZKJI010000153.1:0-7929 GCA_040384405.1 Bdellovibrionota bacterium | reverse complement strand
TTGGGCGACCTTACTCATGATCATGGAAATTCGGCGAGCTAACAACTTTTCCAAGGACTGACTGCAGATGTGCATTCCGTATTGAAAGAATGCGATTCCGGCTAACATGATGATTGCGTAGGAATTCTGTGTATCTATCATCTAGGCCAACAAAAAATATAGAGTGCTTGCGCACAAAGGCGGTTTTGGTAAGTTTGACGGGCTCGCATAGATATGATGGTATCAACTCGGTATGGAAAAGCCCACGGAAAATAACAACTCGGCAGTCCAAAAGGTCAGGGAAATCACAGTTGTAGCTGCTGCATTACTGCGCCCTTCACCTGCGGTTCCTCAAGATGAAAAACCCCGTTGGGAACTTTTTATCGCACGACGCGCACCCCACGACCAAGGTGCAGGGATTTGGGAATTTCCCGGCGGAAAAGTTGAGCGCGGTGAATCCAATGAAGAAGCTTTGGTTCGCGAAATTTTAGAAGAACTTAGTGTAAGTATCCAAATAGAAAAATACTTGGGTCAGAATGATTATTTTTTAACCAAAGAAGTTTTGATGCATTTACATGTTTACGCGGCCTTGCCTCGAAGCCAAAATATGGTGTTAGTCGATCATGATGCGTGTGAATGGCACTCTCTGGATACTTTTCCGACGGAAAAGATTTCGGCGGCGGACCAACCGTTTGTTGCGGTTTTAAGAACTCTTATTCTAGACGTAAAATAAGATGATATCCAAATTTTGTACGTACCGGTTGTCCACTTGCTTCGCCAATTTTTAATTTTAATGCTTCATCTTCAAAATCCGGATCAGCTTTGCCAAAACTGATTGGACCTAAATCACCACCCCGTTCCCGCGAAGGACAGGTTGAAAATTTGGTCGCAAGTTCGGAAAAGGAAGATCCTTCTTTTATTTTTAAAAGTAAGTCTTCAGCTTCGTACTTATGGGTCACCAGTATGTGGGAAACGCGGTAAGTTTTCATTACATAATATTTGCAGTAAATGCCGGTTCAATCAAGTTAGTACGCAGGAAAGTTAAATGGAATGAGGGGGTAAGGAATACCTTTCCCCTAAATCCCCTGACTGGCACACTATTCAAATGCAGGTTTGCGTTTTTCCCCTTAGCAATATCACTCTTTTTCCAAAGGTAACCAAGCCACTGCATATTTTTGAAACCAGGTATTTAGAAATGATCGACTACGCAGTTAAGTCGCAAACTCCGGTGGCACTGGCATTTCAAGACAGTATGGACACTCCGGCCCAAATAGTACCGGGCCAAAAACTTAATCATGTTCGGTCCGTTGCTGGTTATGGAAACCCAAATATTTTAGAACGTCGTGATAATGGAACTTTACTAATTCTTTTGCAGGGTATCGGTAAGGTAAATTTAAGTTATGTAAAGGCTACCCACACTTCTTTCATCGTTTGCGAAGCCGAGCGGGTTCAAGAAAATCTGAAAATTGAAGAGCCCGTTAAAAAAAGTCTAGAGGTTCTTCATCGCGTATTAGTTCGATGGTCGACTAAAAATATTTCCGGCGCGCTCGAGCGGGATACATTTATTAAAAGCTTAATTGGCCCGGAAGAATTAATCGGAGCATTTTCTGCTTATATGTTAAAAGACTACGATATGCAGCAACACATTTTAGAGCTTAACGATATTAATGAAAAAATAAATATTCTCTATCGTTTAACGGAATCAAACGAATTAGCCCCGTAACTGACCAGAAAAATCCAAAGGGTATGAGCTATTAATAAATGGGTAAGCTTCATCCAAACCGGTGATAGAAATCCTAAAGTCAGCATTCCAAATAAAATTGCAAATACGATAAAAAATGACAACCTCATTGCTTGAACTTGCCAAAACTTAACTGCTAAATAGGTTCCTAAGCTTGCCGCGATTAACGGATGAATGATTCTCAGTCGTAACAAGACATTGCTGTCACCGGATAAGTCCTGCATGAAGCCACGAAGCAAGCTATCCGAAGGGAAAAGTGTGGAAGCTAGCGCTGCCCATGCCCCGGTGGAAGCGATCAAAAACATGATCACTGCCGGAATTAAAATTTTTCGAAAATGTTCCAATCGAAGTTCTGGTTTTGCCACTGCCAATGCTAACCAAGTGGCAGATCCCACAAGCAGTAAACTATTTATTTGATGTAAGCCCATCACAAATGCCCGGTAGAAAGTAGCATTTGAACCCGTCAGTCCGAATAATACTAACTTCGCACCAAGTAAGGCTTCCGTAATCATAAACACCAAAGTGTAGGTGGCTGGTTTTACTAACCAAGGGAACTTATCTTTTTTGCGCCAACAGGCTAAAAATATTCCAATGACGATGAGGCCATAGGCGCCCGACATCGCCCTGTGGGCATACTCGATCCAAGTTTTCTTCTGAACCGCCTGGGGAAATAAAACTCCGCGACACAAAGGCCAAGTTTCGCCACAGCCATCGCCCGAGTGGGAAATTCGAACCCAGGCCCCCCAAACAATGACCAAAAGGGTGTAAATAACCAATATCCAGGCGACTTTTTCTAATTGGGTCAGAAATTTATCTTTTTCCATCGAGGATCAGGAGCTAACATCAGGAAACAGTGAGGTCAAGGTGTCAGGATCCGGCGAGGACGACAATAAACATAATCACGGCGGGCAAAGTGGTAATGATCACGATCATCATCACCACCACCATCATGATCATCACGATCATGGGTTGGGTCATGTGCACTTTGAATTTCGCGAAGGTGAAGATAAACTACAAACCTTAAAAAGAATTCGCGGGGCCTTCCTTTTAAATTTCACTTTCGCCATTATTGAAATTATTGGCGGTTTTTATACCAACAGTATTTCTATTATTTCAAACGCAATTCATGACTTGGGTGATTCCTTAACTTTGGCAACGGCTTATGTGCTAGAAAAGATGTCCTACAAAAAATCCAACCAAACTTTTTCCTATGGCTACCGCAGACTGTCTTCAGTTTCAGCGGTAATGACCGGGTTAGTGTTGATGGCAGGATCGCTTTATGTTTTAGCTCAGGCTTTTCCTCGCATATTTAATCCAGAGCCTCCGAAAACAGAAGGCATGTTTATTTTGGCGTTGGTAGGAGTGGCGGTAAATGGTTTGGCTGCATACCGCCTTTCAAAAGGGGCGTCTCATCACGAGCGCATGTTGGTTCTTCATTTGATCGAAGATGTGCTTGGTTGGGTTTTAGTATTAATTGGATCAATCTTAATGATGTTTTTTCCTTGGTATTTTTTAGATCCGTTAATGGCGGTTTTAGTTTCCGTATGGATTTTGAAAAATGTTATCGTTCAGCTTAAGACTTTATTGCGGATTCTTTTACAGGCAGCACCTGATGGAATTAAAATTGAAAATGTCTTATCCGAAGTACGAAAAGAAATTGGTGTTCAAGATGTTCATCATCCACATCTGTGGACTATGGATGGCAGAATAAATATTTTTACGGCCCATGTCGTTGTTGCGGCGATAAGTACTACTGAACAAATTGAAAAAATTAAGCACGGAATTAAACACCGTTTGGTGCATCTTGGAATTCAAGAAGCCACTTTAGAGTTTGAAAGCTCGGCTTTAAATTGCGAATCGAAGGATCACTGATTGCCGGAAGGTTTAAGTGTTAAAGGAATTGACCAATTTTTTCATATCAGTCCAACGCGATTGTCGTGCTAGTGAATAAAACTTTTTGAAAGTCTTAATCCAAATACAATACACAATTTTAAACTGGCGGGGACGGGAAACCAACTTCGGTAACCAACGATTTAATACTTTTCGCTGATTTCTGAAATAATAGAATATTGTGTAAGTAGAGTCTTTGCGGCAAGTTTTTCCGCCTAAATGAGTAAGTTCTAAAAAATCCACCGTACCAAGAGGAAGGCCGCAAGCCTGGAATTGTAATGATAGATCCACATCTTCCCAATAGGTACCAAAGCTTTGATCAAAACCAGCAGTGGCGAAGTAGGCATCTCGGTGGATGAGGAATGCCGAGCCGGGAACGTAAAAACAATTCTCTTTGTCGGACCGGAAATAACCAGTTTTTTCATGTCTCAGTTCACCGTTTAATAAACTTAACCAGCCTCCCCAAGAATCAGTTTGCCCGGACTTGGGCCAAATTATTTTGGGAGCGTACATTCCGGGAAGTAAGTTATCTATTCCGCGGGAAATTTGATCCACTGGCGTTTGCAGGTGGGTATCATTGGTCAGAAATAAAACCCAAGGAGATTGTTGAAAACCAAATCTCAAAACCGCATCAGCGCCGCCTGAAAACCCAATGTTCTTTTGAAGGACTACGTGTTCAATTTCAGGAAAACGGTGCTGCAATAGATTCCGATGCTGATCAGCCGAGCCATTATGTATTAAGACAATCGGCGTGGACTGTTCAGCGTACTTCAATACGGATTCAACACAGCGGCTGGTAATCTCGGGATGATTATAGCTTAAGATGGCGATCGTGAATGTTGAATCCATTCAAGAATCCATATATGCATAACAAATGCTTGTCATTAATTTTGCGAATTTTCGGAGGTTCATGTGGATAGGGTAACTTACCTAATTCCCGCCGCAGGCTTTGGAAGCCGGGTAGGATCTCCTTTGTCAAAAGAGATGTTGCTTGATTCAGAAACGGGCGAACCATTAATTGAAAAGCATCTAAGGGCAGCCCAAGAAAACGGCGCAAAGGCCCTGGTAATTACTCGTCTTGAAAAACTAAATTTAATTGAGTTTATCCGTACCAAATATAAAGACACGGAGCTTGTGTTCGTAGAAAAAACGCCCGAGTGGACAGACTCGTTAATCGGTACTCAAAATCTATGGTCAAACCGAAACATCGTGATACTTCCGGATACTGTTTTCAGACCCACAACAATATTAAAAGAGATTGGTGATCTTCTAACCAATACCCAAGTTGTATATGCCACTCATAAAGTAGATGATCCAAAAAATTGGGGAATTATTGATTTCACTCCGGAAAATAAACCAAGCATTTGGGAAAAGCCAATGAACAGTGTCCATACTGACGCCTGGGGGGTAATGGGCTTTCAAAAATCCTGCGGTGTTCAGCTGTTAACCGCGCACCGTAACTCCCAAGTTAACAAGGTTCCGCAAATTTTGGATTTTAAATGCGCACAAATTAGGTTGGAAGAATTTCGAGACCTAACTAGGGGATAACTACTTAAGATTTTCCAAGTAAGGTAAGATAACTTTTCGGGCATTAAATTTTGCACCCAGCATATGCAGGAACACAAATACTCCGCCCGTTTTCCGATCCAAGAAAACCAATTCGCGTGGTGGAGTTCGCAAAGGAAATTCTCTTAAGATTTTTAAAACCTTTGCGGATATCCGTTGAGGCAAGTCAGTTTTTTTCCAATCGTACAATCCCTGATCGTCCATAGCTAAAGCATTTCGGCGGGCATCGGTTGGTTCTAAAAATGGTTCTACCGTTTCATAGCAAAATTCTTTAAATGCATCGGTCAGTTGTTCAGGATCATCTTTACGCAGAAATTTCAGATCGTGACTGGCCTTCAAGAACATCTTTTCATCTGACATGACGGCGCCTTTCACCATATGGTGATAGGCATTCATGAACTTTGGATCAAATTTTCTGGTAGCGCCAAAATCAAAAAGAATAATTTGATCACTTCCAGAGGGGTTTATGCGCAGTCGATAATTTCCCGCATGCGGATCTGTTTGTAGGGTTTCCCATTGGAAAAGTTCTTTAAAATATAAATCTAAAAAGTTAGAGGCAAGCCGGTTTCTGCGCTCGATGGACAAACTTTGAATTAACGGGTCGTCGACACGAAGACCGCGCTCGAAACTGGTTGCTAAAACTTTTTCAGAGCAGAACTCGTCGATCACCCGGGGAATGATGAAGCGTGGATCTTTTTTCAGACGTTCGGCAAATTCTTTGGTCATTTGCGCTTCTTGACGGTAATCCATTTCTTGAACCAGCATTTCCTTTACTTCGGCAAACAAGGGCTTCAGATCTAAATTCGCAGGTAAGATACCTAAAAAATTAATAAATGTTTTTAATGCCTTTAGATCCGTATCAATAGCTCGATCAACATTTGGATACTGGATTTTTAGAACGATTAGCTCTTGCGTACTTTTCACACGCGCGCGGTGAACTTGCCCTAAGGATGCGGAAGCTAGTGCTTCTTTTTCAATTTCTAAATCGGCAAGTTGGGCTTTTGTTAAATACGTTTTTAAATGTTTTTCGATTGCTTCCCATTCAAGCGGTTTACTTTCACTTTGCATGGTTTTTAGAAACTGGTTTACTTCGGGCGGAAGAAAATATTCACCGTAAACCGAAAGCATTTGGCCAGCTTTCATTAAGCTGCCTTTTAGATCTCCTATTTCTGAAGACAGAAGTCCTGCTTGTTTTTTTAAAAAATCTAACCAGCGGGCTTCGTTTTCTTTAGAACTTAAGAGGGATCCAACTTTGTGACGGGTATACCCAGTCGTCATTTGGATTCCAAGTTTGGCCAAAGCACCACTTCGGGACAAAAAAGATGTCCTGATTTTTTTTAGTGATGTTTTATCTTTCGATTTATCTTTAGCCATCTTTATTGATCCGCCTTGGGCCGCAGCACCAGAATTCAATTTACCTCAAGTTCGACTGCGATTAAACCATGAATATGGTTCTATTTTGGTTTAGACGAGATATACGCCTTGAAGATAACGCAGGTCTGTTTGAAGCGGCAAAAGCGGCCGAAGCCGCGGGCGTACCCTTACAATGCCTTTTCATATTTGATTCGGAAATATTAGGTAAGCTGGAAGACCCCTCGGATCTCAGAGTAAATTTCATTTATCAGGCGGTATCTGCCCTGAAATTACAGTTACAGAAGCTTAATGCCGACCTTTGGGTGTTAAAGGGAAAGCCTTTCCAAGTTTTTTCGCAGCTAGCGGCGACGGAAAATGTAACGGCAGTTTACGCTAACCACGATTATGAACCATATGCTTCCGAAAGAGATCAGCAGATCACGGAAATCCTGGGACGGGCGGGCATTCCGTTTTTAACCTACAAAGACCAGGTGATTTTTGAAAAAGATGACATTTTAACCGCAGCGGGGTCCACCTATACGGTTTTTACTCCCTATAAAAATAAGTGGCTTCAGTCTCTGACCGCTAACAGTTTTAAGGCTTTTCCTTCTGAAAAAAAATTAAGTGTATTGGCAAAAGTAGAACCGCAGCCGATGTTAACACTGAAAGAGATCGGGTTTCGTGAATCGAAATTCCAATTTCCGTCTTCGAAAATTTCGACGGCCGTGGTGAAAAATTACGCGAAAAATCGTGATTTCCCAGAACTGGCCGATGGAACGACCAGATTGGGAGTTCATCTGAGGTTCGGAACAATCAGTATAAGAAAGGTTGCGAAGTTAGCTAAAGAATATTCTGAAATTTGGTTGTCAGAATTAATTTGGCGCGAATTTTTCATGCAAGTACTTTGGCATAACCCCAGGGTTGCGAAAGAAAGTTTTCGGCCAGAATTTGATCAAATCAAATGGCGAAATGATAAAAAGGAATTCCAAGCATGGTGCCAGGGTAAAACTGGATATCCATTCGTAGATGCAGGGATGCGCGAACTCAACGCAACCGGTTTCATGCACAATCGGGCAAGAATGATTACCGCCAGTTTCTTGTGCAAGCACTTGTTAACTCATTGGACTTGGGGCGAACGTTATTTTGCGCAAAAGCTTTTGGATTACGAGCTGGCCGCGAATAATGGCAACTGGCAGTGGTCAGCAGGTACCGGCTGTGATGCCAGTCCCTATTTCCGAATTTTTAATCCCGAAACTCAATCAAAGAAATTTGATCCCGACGAAGCCTATATCAAACGATGGATTCCAGAATTAAAAACCAACGAATATCCCCAGCCGATTGTTGAAATTAATTTTGGACGCGGTCGTGCTTTACAAGCTTACGGAGTAGTGAAAAATAAA
>JAZKJI010000152.1:16769-17182 GCA_040384405.1 Bdellovibrionota bacterium | reverse complement strand
TAGCTCGGCGAAAAATCGACCACCGGCGGTGACTGGGAAACGATCACCGTAACCAATTGTCAAAATGGTCACTATCCCCCACCAAATTCCTTCACCATAACTGGTAATATTGGAACCGGGTGCGCCTTCTTCAAAAAGAAAAACAACTTCAGCGAGCGAAACCCACAAAAGAACAAGAAATATCAAACTGCTGGGAAATGGATTTCTCATTATCCATCTGAAGATTGGGTTTTTTCTCATATAATAATTCTAGGGCTTTGCCAGAAATTGTATAGTCAGGCAAAGGTCCGGAGATTTTATGAGATGATAAGTAGACTAGACTAAAACTTGAAAATCAGAGGCAAAGTGACTTCAGAGCTTCCTTTTGATTTTGGAAATACCAATTCAGAAGTGGATCTTTTAAGCCAAGAATT
>JAZKJI010000152.1:0-16759 GCA_040384405.1 Bdellovibrionota bacterium | reverse complement strand
GCCAAGTTGCTGACGATCAGCCACCACGGTCATTGTGTTAGACAATATTTGCGTGCTTTTTACTTTTCCAGCCGCAGTAATTTGCAGGCGACAAGTATACACCCCGTGAATCAATGGCCACTTTTCCAAGTTCTCTGACAAATCATCCATAAACGATTGTAGAGTCTTTCCAACCTGCGCGGTCGTTAAGGAACCTATGACATAAGGCCTAGGCTCTACAAACCATCCATGAATTACGATACGCGCTTGTTTAGGATCTTCCACACCACTGACTCTTCGAACACCGTGGGGGAGTCTTGGATCAAATACTACCAGTCGATTAAATTTCGACGGAACCAGATCAAAGAATTGGCCAAATTCCCTCTCACCGTCAGTTTCTTGAAAGGTATTCCAATAATCTAAAACTGATCGGCGAAGAATTTGAGTTTCACCGCCTTGAAATTTTTTTGGATTAACCGTCAAAGAATAGACAAAAGCCCACGGACCATGGGGCACATCCGCATGCAGTTTTTGCTCGCAACCCTCTACATAATACGAAAGCCACGGTGGGGAAATATCATGACAACCCAATTCACGACGTCCCCATTCAACAAGTGAACGGTGGAAACTGTTGTAAACTTTTGGTGGAAAATAATGATACGCCGGAGTTCTTAGTAATTTATATTGTTCAGGTACATACCAATAATCCCAAACAAATCTTTTTGCTTGGGCCGCGCGTGGATTTTCAAATTGCAGATCAAAAAATTTCTTTAAATCTTTTGCTTCGTTGGCAAATCCATCAACGATAATTGTATCTTTGAAGGACGAAGCCATTAAACGCGGACTTTCTTTACGGATTGGGAAATAGTTCCAAAAATTCTTTGCCCGTTTTCATCAAGCATAAAAATTTCCACGCGGTCGCCGTCTTTCATAAATGGCGTTACGGCATTTCCTGTCTTAATAGTTTCTAAAGTGCGTTTTTCAACGATACAGCTGCAACCAGTTGCTTCATCTTCATTGGAAACAGTTCCACTGCCGATTAAACTTCCGGCTGCCAAATCACGCGTTTTTGCCGCGTGAGCAATTAAATCACCGAAGTGAAAAAACATAGCACCGGCATTTGCGGTACCGAAAGATTCGCCATTAAATTTTACGTGCAACGGCAGTTTTAATTTTCCTTTTTCCCAAGCTTGTCCTAATTCATCCGGAGTTACGGCAACCGGCGATAATGCAGATGTAGGTTTACTTTGGAAAAATCCAAATCCCGAGGCAAGCTCTGCCGGAATTAGACCGCGTAATGAAACGTCGTTAATTAAAACGATTAACCGAATTTTTTCTAACGCCTTTTGCGGTGATATTCCCATCGGTACGAAATCTGTGATGACTCCGACTTCAGCTTCAAAGTCAGTTCCGTGCGCTTCATCGATCTGCGGAATATTTTCCCGGGGATTTAAAAACTTTCCGCTCTCGCCCTGGTACATCAAAGGAACGGTTTCTAAAGTTGCCGGAAGTTCTGCCTTCCGCGCTTGTCTGACAAGTTTGATATGCTGGATGAACGCTGATCCGTCGGCAAAAAGCCAAGTGCGTGGAAGTGCCGAGTGTAATCTGGCATCATCGTAAGGCATGGCATCTTTTGCCAATCTGCCATTATTTAAATCATCGGAAATTTTTTGAAGGTCTTCTTCTACACTTGACCAGTGTTCCAGTGCTTCGCGAAGACAAGGGGAAATATCGGTGGCTTTCACCATCAATTTTAAATCACGGCTGATAACAACCAGTTCACCATCAAGAGATCTATTTGAAATAAGACTGCCAAGCTTCATACCTAAGTTTTAGCTAGTAGGCTGGCAAAGAGCGAGGTCAAAGTGAGATGCGAAGCGACGAGAACGCCGCTTCGCTTAAATAAAATTAATCTAAGTAAACGATAAGGTTTGCGCCCACTGCGCGAAGGTCTTTTGCGCCAGTTGCAGCTTCACCTGAAGTCATTTCGAAAAATACATTAGCACCAATTTGCGGAGCAAATCGAAAAGCCGCCCCTAAAACGATAGGCACGATTGTTCCTTTTGGAGAAACGCTTGAACTTGTCGTTCCACTTAATGTTCCAGAAGACTTTACGTTATCAGAAAGTTTAACTGCCAACACCGGTCCAAGGTAAACTAAGGCGTAATCAGAAAACTTATATCCAAAAGTTAATGGGATATCGAAATAAGTTAATTTGATTGTCGCGTCTCCGCCAGTAACAGAGTACTTCAGCGGTCGCTCAGTATAAAATAATCCAGATCTAAATACGAAGGCGCCAGAAACAGGAACCGCACCGGATACACCTAACTGGTAACCGATTTCAGAAGAAGTCGAAACTCCGGTTGTATCTGCTGTAAAATTCTGAGAACGGAATCCCGCCTCAACACCGTAGTCTTCAAATGCCTGCGCGAAAGCGGAACTTACTGTTAAAGCCAAAACTATTAGAAATTTCATGGTTGCTCCTTTTAATCACTCGTAAGAGTGGTTTATTACTTCGCAAAGGTACGGCTGCAGAGAGAAAGGTGGAACCACTAACGCACCGCTAAACCAATGCTGGATCTTGTTATCAAAAACCGTTGCCCATCCGCCTTAGGGTTTCTTGTTTATTGTCCACAGCGGGCTCAAAATCCACGCGTTTATTTCTTTACTAGAGGTCAACTTACTATGCTGAAGCTCTAAGTGATGAGGGGTTAAAGTTCCGCGCGCACCTAATGCAATAAGTAATGCAGAAATCATGACAACACCAACGGACTCTAAAAATACTTTTCCATCACCAAAACGGGGTGCTTTGGTACTTGGACGTGGAGTTAATCTAATATTCCAAAAAAACAATCGCGAATTACGAAGTAAATAAAGAATGGAAAACAATCCCAGTACTAAAAGTAAACTGACTAAAGACTCATCGGATAACCTATTTTTCCATTGAGTCATCCACATCCAAGATTTTTGATGAGTAAAGTACAATCCGTTTACGATCCAAATTATAAGTGCGGTTCCCGTAATTATTCGCCAGTAATACACGATACCTACGTCAATTTTTATGGCAGCAATGTTAGAAAACTCTCTAATGACTAACAACAACCAAACGGGAATGAGAAGAAAGCTTAATATTAACCAATCAAAGCGCAGCGCCATTACAAAAGCACTGGACATAGGATGGGCCGTCAGCTGATCTTTAATAACAATTAAGCACAGTAATCTGATCACGGTTGTTAAAACCATGAACTTGATTCCTTGAATATAAATGTGCAGAAAGTTTCGAATAAACATGGACCAAATCGTTTTATATAACTATTTCAGAAGTTCAACCTCTTACCGCGTTCGCATCGGGCTTCATCATAAAAAAATAGATTTCCTGTACTACCCAATTCATTTATTAAAAAACGGTGGCGAACAACATTCACCAGAGTACCGAAAAATCAGTCCATTAGGTGAAGTTCCCACTTTGGTTCACACAGTAACTCCGACCGACAGAAGAGTAATTGGTCAATCACTGCCAATTTTAGAATATCTGGAAGAAGTATTCCCGCAAAATCCATTGTTACCGAAAGACTTATATCTAAAAGCAAAAGTTCGCCAATTTTGTGAAAACGTAAATGCGTTTATGCATCCATTGGGAAATTTAAAAGTATTGCAACATTTAGAAGCCGACCACGGATTTGACCAAGCAAAAAAAGAAACTTGGGTTCAGCATTGGTTAACCCAAGGATTTACCGCACTTGAACATATGATAAAAGCAGAATCAAAAATATTTGCGCTATCAGATGAAATCACAATGGCTGATTTATTTTTAGCTCCGCAGATTTTCACGGCTCGCAGGTTCAAAGTAGATATGAAAAAATTTGCTCGAGTTCTGGAGCTAGAGGACAAATACACGTCGATCAAGGCCTTCCAGGATGCCCATCCGTCTAGACAAATGGATACGCCAGAGGAAGAACGATCAAAAGGATAGGAAAGATTCATTACGCTTTCAGATCCCAAGCCAAGGTATCCGTAGTTAATCTTTTCCCATCTACATGATAATTGTCGTGTCCAATTAGCTTTCCGCCCATTTTTTTGTAAAATGCAACGGACTCGTGATTATCAGAAAAGACTGACACAAAAAATTGCTTATACCCTCGCTTTTGAAGTGCACCAGTTGCAGTTTCAAAAAGTTTTCGGCCTATACCCAAACCTTGATACTCCTTAAGAAGATAAATAGCGTAGAGTTCTCCATCAATGGATAGATTAGGTTCTCGCGATTTACCCATATGAGAAAAGCCAATGACTTGCCCAGAACTGGAATCTTCGGCAACAAAACAATCCAATTCGGGATTTCTGATTCTATTCAGCGCTGATTCACTGCGGGTTTCATAGCTTAATCCTTCTAACAGACCCCTAGAAAAAATTCTGGCATAGGTTGTTCGCCACGAATCAACGTGAACCTTGCCAATTCCATTAGCATCACTCTCAACTGCGGGACGAATTATTATACTAGGCTTCATTGGTATCTCTTAGAAATAAGCTCATCACGACCCGGGATTTTAATTAGTGTTAGTGAAAATAAAATTCCACTTATCAATTGCAGGTACAAAAAGATATACAAGCACACTTAAGTTAATCCACATGAAATAACTCAGCCAGCGTTTTTGTCCGCGATCTTTTTTAAATCGATAGTAATCAATTAAAACTTTTACGCTCATTGGGACAACCAGCAAAAGATAAAACCAACTTGCCGTCACAAAAAACGGAGAAGCAATTGCGGTTCCCACATAACAAAATGTGTACATCCCCATTTGGAAAAATGTTTTTTCTAAACCCAGAGCTACAGGTAATGTCGGAACACCACCATCACTATAATCATCCTTAAATTTAATGGCCAAGGCCCAGAAGTGCGGCATTTGCCAAAGAAACAAAATCAGGAATAAATAAATAGAATCAGAACTGAAGACATTGGGATTAATCGCAGCGTAACCAATCGTTACGGGTAAAGATCCCGGTACTGCACCCGGAACAGCCGCATAAATCCATTTTGGCTTTAAGTAGTAAGTATAAATTCCGTTATACAAAATAACCGTAAGGATTCCAAAAAACGCAGCAAGGCCTGAAGCGCGCATCAGGAAATCTACACCTAATAGCAGAAAACACGCTGCCATTATGTACGCGGTTAACGGTTTAATTTTTCCGGAAGCCACGGGACGAGTGGCAGTTCGCTTCATCTTTTGATCAAGCTTCCATTCTTGGGCTTGATTTAAAGCAAGACTTCCTGAACTTAGGAAGTAAAGACCTGCCATGGTTTTTAAAAGATGAAACCAGTCGAACGGAACTTCGGATTGATATCCAAGGGCATAACCAGCCAAACCCGACAGTAATACAAAGATTACGATGCCGAACTTGGTAAATTGGATATACGTTTTTATCACAAAATTAAAGAGTACTTGTTTGAGCTACGCGGGTCCAAATGTCAGTCGCGCATATGATAAACAACAGTCCCAAGAAAAAGAATCCCGTTGCGAAAATCAGCCGGTTCATCGGTCGATCGTGATTTAAATGCATGAAAAACCACATTACCAAATAAGCTTTAACGGCCGCGATGATAAATGCGACTGGAGCAGCGAAAGCACCCAAATGCATTAAATGTCCCGCTACTGTCATGACAGTAAGAACATACAAAGCACCCGCCACTTTTATATAAAGACTAAAAGGGGTTACGTGGTGCTCTTGAGTATTGCTGTGGGAATTATGGGAATGCGAATGATTGTTTGCCATATGTTCTCCTTAGCCCACCAAGTAAAGTAATGGGAATAGAAAGATCCAGATCAAATCGACAACGTGCCAGAAAATTCCGACGCCTTCGACAGGTGTATAATAATTAGGTCCAAAGTCACCTTTACTGGTGCGAATAAGTACCCAAGTAATAAGTCCCATCCCGATTAATACGTGCAAACCGTGAAGACCAGTCATGCAATAGTAAAAACCAAAGTAAAGGCCAAGGTTAGCGTGTTCTGCACCCGTCGCAGCCACATCCAAAAATTTACCTGGAAAAAATCCCATGTGGAATTTGTGAGTGTATTCGAAATACTTTACGACCATGAAGACCGCGCCCAAAATCACCGTCACGGCCAAATTGATAACTGCATTTCAGCGGTTTCTGATTTGGCAGTAATAAATTCCTAGGGCCATGGTCAAAGAAGAGGTAATCAGAACGATCGTGTTGAATGCTCCCATTTTCCAATCCAACTGACGAGCGCCTTCGGCGAACATCTCTGGATAAATTGCGTGGAAGATGGCGTATCCGACAAAAAGTCCACCGAACATCAGAATCTCGGTAACCATGAAAAGCCAAATGCCTTCTTTGTTACTGTCGTACTGATGATGGGCATCACGAAAGTGATGAGCTACATCCGGTTCACCTGGTGCTACTACATGTGTATTACTTGTACTCATATGGTCCCGCCGTTACTACTGGTTCAACATCAAAGTTATGGAATGGTGGAGGAGAAGAAGTCTGCCACTCGAGCGTCTTAGCACCCCAAGGATTCATCGGAGCTTTCGGACCGCTAGTTAAGGCACGGATAAAAGTGTAAAGAGCCAAGAAAAATCCTGCAGCAATTAACCAAGATCCCATTGTGGAAATTCTATTAAGTGAATGATAAGGCTCGATGTAATCAAAATATCTTCGCGGCATTCCCATCGCACCTAAAATAAACTGAGGGAAAAACGTTACGTTAAAGCCAACAAAGATTAAAACGAAAGTAATGCGGGCTTGAGCCTCGTTACACATTTTCCCGAACATTTTCGGGAACCAATAATACATTCCACCCATGATCGCCATTAATGTTCCACCCACCATTACGTAGTGAAAGTGGGCAACTACGAAATAAGTGTCGTGGAAATGGACGTCAACGCCGATAACCGCCAACATAATTCCAGTCACACCACCGATGGCGAACAAGAACATAAATCCCAATGCGTACAACATCGGTGAATCAAAAGAAATTGATCCACGGTACATAGTCGCTAACCAGTTAAACATTTTAATCGCAGTCGGAACCCCAACCAGCATTGTAAGGAAAGAAAAGATGACTCCGGCAATTTCAGACTGGCCGGAAACAAACATATGGTGACCCCATACGAAAAACGAAACCCCTGCGATACCTAATGAAGAATAGGCAATTGCGGTGTAACCAAAAATTGTTTTTCTGGAGAACGCGCTGATAAGTTCTGAAATAATTCCCATCGCCGGCAGAATCATGATGTAAACCGCGGGATGCGAATAGAACCAGAAAAAATGTTGGAATAATACCGGATCCCCGCCCAATTTAGGATCAAAGATTCCGACTCCTAAAGTTCTTTCCGCCACCAGAAGTAAAAGCGTGATCGCTAATACCGGAGTCGCAAGTACTTGAAGAATCGCCGTTGAATAAACCGCCCAAACGAAAAGTGGGATTCGGTACATCGACATTCCGGGTGCTCTTAATTTATGAACAGTAACGATGAAGTTAAGTCCGGTAAGAATCGAGCTAAATCCTAAAATAAAAGCTGCGACAACCATTTGAACAACGGCAGTATTAGTTCGAATTGAATACGGAGTATAAAATGTCCAACCAGTATCAATTTTATTTGTGAACATGGTTGATACCGCCAAAGCCGCACCAAACATAAATACATACCAGGACAATAAGTTCAGTCTTGGAAAGGCAACGTCTTTGGCGCCAATGTGAATTGGTAAAAAGAAGTTACCAAGCACAGCTGGAATTCCCGGAATGATAACCATGAAGACCATGATGGCCCCGTGATATGTCATAACTTGGTTATACTGATCAGGAGTAAATAGCTGACCACCTGGTGCGAATAATTCCATTCGTAAAAGTAAGGCAAATATTCCACCGACCAAGAAAAATATAAATACCGCGATCATATACATCAGTCCGATGCGTTTATGATCCAAGCTCGTTAACCACGAACCGATACCTTTAAACTCATTTAGATAATTAACATTTGGGTTCGATGTAGTACTGGACATGGGAACTCCTTACTTCAACGTCTTTATATATTCCACAAGTGCTGACAACTCGACTTCGCTCAGCTGACCTTGGAAAGAAGGCATAACATTTGGTTGGAAACCTTTAACAATTTTTGCATTCGGAGCCAAAACAGACTCGCGCACATAATTTTCATCAATTGGATGAGAAGACCCATCGACCAATTGTTCTTGGGCTCCGAAACGTTGGAATAACGGAGGGCCTACCTTAATTGAATTATCTTTTACCGAGTGGCAAGAAGCACAGGCTTTAACTTGGAAAATCTTTTCTCCCCGTTGAGCCAGGGGAAGAGTTGAAACCAAAGATTCTTCCTCTAACCATTTATCGTAATCTTCTTGGGATACGACTTGAAGTGTTCCCAGCATTCCCGCGTGTTGAGTTCCGCAATATTCCGTACAGAAGATATGGAAATCACCCATCTTGTTCGCGTTAAACCAAAGTGCCGTATAGGTTCCAGGGATCACGTCTTGTTTGATTCGAAAACTTGGGACGTAAAAACTGTGCAAAACATCATTACTAGTCATGATCAGTTTTACATCTTTATTAATTGGAACTTTTAACAAGTTCGAAGTTTTAACTCCGCTCTTATATTGCATTTCCCAAGCCCATTGCTTACCGAAGATATGTACTTCCAATGCATCTTTCGGCATTTGGCGCATGTCATGATAAACCAACCAACCCCAAGCAAATACCGCTAAGAAAATAACCAGGGGAATGAACGACCAAAGGAATTCCAATAAAGCATTATGAGTGATGTAAGGAGTTTTATCCGTGTCTGTTTTACGTTTATATTTATAAACGAAGTAAACCATTCCACCGATAAGAATTACGCAGCCGATAAAGCTCGAAATTAATAAAAAGGCGTAAAGATTATCAACCCGATCAGCGATATCCGTCGCTGACGTCGGCATAAATGATGAGGCCCCGGCAAATTTCATCCATAACATGAACATGTATATACCCTCTTATGCTTCGTTTACCCTGCGGTTGCGGCGCCACACAGGAATTAACCAAATTGCCAATACAACTATCATAATTAATCCAGCCAACTTCATAACGTTAAACGCATAAAGCACGTAACGACTTTGATGGGGATTATATCTAAAACAATACAAAACTAAGCTCTCAACAAAAGTACCAATTTTTCCTTGGGTCGCTTCATTCAGAGCTAACTTTAAATCTTTGGCTTCGAATACCACGCCCGGTAAATATCTTGAGATAGATCCCGTTGGTGAAGTCACAATCGCTGCAGATGCATGGGACCAGTCATTCGCTTCTTCATTCCACTTGAATTTAAAACCCACTGATTCAGTAAAAGTTTTTACCGTACCGGCGCTGGCAGTTAAAAAATGCCACCCGTCTTCAGTTCCGGGACGATTATAAACTTTCAAATAATTATCTTTTTTACCGGCCGCAGTTTGGGGAGTGTCTTTAGGTTCAAAACTAATCGCCAGAACTTGAAACTTTTCGCCTGCATTCCAATCCAAATCTTTCAGTCCGTCAGTCAGTCCATTTAAATGAAAATTACAAAGTCCGGGACAACTAAAATACACAGGTGAAACGATGACGGGTAATCCGCCCTTATAATAATCACCTAATTTTACAGTTTTCCCGGTTTCATCAATGAATTCCAAATTCATATCCAGCTGGGCGCCGGTTTTTTGTGTAATCCCAACGTCTTTAATTTCTTCCGGAGTTTCCGCTGCCACTAATGGCGGGGTTTCTCCGGTTGGTTCATAAGCGTTCGCACCAAATGTTAAAAGAAGTCCTGCCGTTAACACGACAAGCTCTTTCAAAAAAATTTGGCGGTAAACTTGTTTCATTAAATCACGTTTTCCTATTTCGCAGTCTTTGCGAATTCAGCGACAACTTTTGGATCGTCCTTGGATTTATTTTGAGTGATAGATTCAACAAACCGTACGATTGCCCAACGGTCTGCCGGTTTAAAGTGTGCAAACGACGCCATGGATGTTCCCGGTATTCCATTTGTGACAACTTTGAAATGATCCACAAGCCCCGGCCCTTGAGTCCATTTTCCTTCAACCAAATTTCTTGGTTTTGGATTTAGACCTGCGCCCGCTGGCCCGTCCCCTTTACCTTGTTCACCATGGCACATAGCACAGTTAGTTTTATATAACTTTGCTCCGTAGGTTAAAAGTTCCGGAGTTTCTACCCAAGGCTCTTGGACTTTTGTGATATCAAATGACGGAACTGCTGGGCCCGCACCCGCCGCATTTGGATCAACAACGTTTTCACCTAAATTTACACCCGGGTGAATGACAACTAGGTAAATGAAAAAGCCACATACGAAAACCATGGAGGCCATGAACGCAATCATTCCGCCGCGGTTATACTGATCTTGATTTTCCGCCATCCGATTCCTCACCGAAGAGTTTTATTTAGAGAGTCAGCTCGAGGATCCTTCCCACAGGCTGGGATCACTAATTTTTCTACATATATTTAGATATTTGTATCCTTGATAACTAACGTAAAAGCTTG
The DNA here is from genome assembly GCA_040384405.1 of Bdellovibrionota bacterium. Lineage (GTDB taxonomy): Bacteria > Bdellovibrionota > Bdellovibrionia > Bdellovibrionales > Bdellovibrionaceae > JAZKJI01. The sequence goes on along the minus strand of JAZKJI010000152.1, from coordinate 6,236 downwards.
AAACGAGCAACAATTCCATGATCACGGAATTTTTTGGAGGCGCGGATTATGCTATGTATTAATTTTCTTTAAATCAAAAAATTCGCCCAAGATATAGGCAACTGTTGTCGGATCTTCGATGTTGGGAGAGTGTCCGATGTTATTCAGAACTCGTAACTGTGATTTTCGAATTATATTTTTTAAATTTTCGGCAACTTCCAGCGGAATTAGCGCATCTTCTTGTCCCTGAATTACTAAAACTGGTTGGAGCAGCGATGAAAACTGTGGCGTGAAATCCACACCCGCCAATGCGCGAGGGATTGCCGACCCTAATCGCCCCACGGAAACTTGCGTGTAATGGCAAATTCCTTTCCAAGTTTCCTCTGAAATTTGTTTCTTATGTTTTACTGTTTTTCGCATGACCTTTTCAACTAACGAGGCGTCAGTTTTCATCTGATCATAAATTTTTAATAGCTCATCATTAAATGACAGCCCGAAAGTTCCGACGGAATCAATCACCGCGATGTTTTGAATACGATCATCCTTGGTGCCCGCAAGTAAACTAATGAACCCGCCTGTCGAATGGCCAACGAGGTTATAGGAAGTTAATTTTTTGAAGTTAGCAAAAGCGATAACATCATGGGGAATCTTTTCGATGGGAAAAAGTTTTCCTTTAGGAATTTGATATTCACTGCGTCCGCAACCGCGGAATTCTATCAAGTAGCTGGTTTCAGTATAACGTCCGCATCCCTGTTCTTTCATTTGCGAAAGAACGGGATACCACCAATCGTTACAACCTAGGTTTCCATGGATATAAATAGTTGGGACTGATGCCGAGGAAGGAACTTCCTCGTAAAACATTTCATAACTATCTTCACCCGGCACCGAAAAATATGGCATCTAAAGAACGATACCACCATCTACACTTAATACAGTTCCATTTATATAAGAGGCTTCATCGGCAGCTAAATACATACACGCATTAGCGATATCTGAAGTTTCACCCAGTCGATTTACCGGAACTTTGCCTGCCATTTGTTTTAAAACTTCATCCGGCATCGCCATTGTCATCGCGGTTTTAATAAAACCAGGTGCAACGGCATTTACTGTAAATCCCTTACGGCCTAATTCTTTGGCCAAAGTCTTTGTCATTCCGATCACGCCCGCTTTTGCAGCTGCATAGTTTGTTTGTCCAAAATTACCGTAAAGTCCCACAACGCTGGAAATATTGATAATCCGCTTTGGTGCCGAAGGATCAAATTTTTCCATCGCAAGTTTTGTAACGTTAAATAATCCGGTTAAGTTTGTATTGATAACTGCGTCCCAATCTTCGGGACCCATTTTACCGAAACTCTTATCGCGAGTAATGCCGGCATTATTTATTAACACATGAAATGGCTTACCCAGTTTTTCACAAGCTGCCGTCACCGATCCTCGGTTAGTCACATCCACCTGCGAAAAATGAACTTTTCCCTTAAAGGATGAAAGTTCCTGATCAGCTGCCTTCAGAGCGGTTTCCGAGTAATCCCAGACGTGAACCTCTGCTCCAGCGTGTAAAAATGATTTAGTGATATCAAAACCGATTCCGGCTGCACCACCAGTAACAACGACACTTTTATTCTCGAATTTGAATTGAATGTTTCCCATGGCGAAGTTGTCGTCTATAGCCCCCGATTCCGTCAATAATCTTTTTTTCAGAGAGATTATAGAGTGTCTGCTCTATAATAATAGCTCGACAAAACTGTGTTTTTTTCTTACATCGTGGTCAGCGCAACCACCATAACTATCAGTTGTTGCAGTCAAATTGATCCTTGAGGGAGGAACTCTATGAGCGAAACAATCAGAGGCGCAACTATCGCAGGTACCGGGTTTTACGCTCCTACCAAAGTTATTCCCAATTCCTATTTTGATGATTTCTACAAAAAAGATATCGGCACTTTTCTGGTGCAACAACGTAACATTAAAGAACGCCGCTGGATGGATCCATCGGAAACCACAAGTGACCTAATTATGCCTGCAGCCGAGCAAGCACTTAAGAACGCAGGAATTACAGCAAAAGATTTAGATCTAATTATAGTCGCTACAGATACTCCGGATTATATTTCTCCATCGACTGCTTCAGTCATTCAGTTCCGGCTGAAAGCAACCCGGGCTGGAACATTTGATATCAATACCGCCTGCGCAGGTTTTGTTACCGGTCTTGATATAGCCTCTAAATATATAGCTAGCGACAAACAGTATAAAAATATTCTGGTCGTCGGTGCCTATGCCATGAGTAAGTATTTAAATTTCGACGATTACAAAATTGCCAGCTTGTTTGCGGACGGTGCTGGTGCAGCGGTCGTTCAACAAACAGAAAATGGCGGATTTAAAACTTCGACGATGTTTACCGAAGGCCTCTACCATGATTATATGGGGATTTACGGTGGCGGAACTGCCAAGCCAATCACTCACCAAGCATTAGAGAAAAAAGAAAATCTTTTATCGTTCCCAAAAAGAATTCCGCCTGAAACTAATGGAATTCACTGGCCAAAGTTGACTCAAACTTTATTGGACCGACTACATAAAAACCCGAACGAAGTCGATCATTTCTTTATCACTCAATTTAATGTGCAGAGCATTTATGAAACCTTAGATAAATTAAGCGTCCCGCGCGAAAAAGCACATCTGATAATGGACAAATATGGGTACACCGGAAGTGCCTCAATCGGAATGGCATTGGGTGATGCGGTAGAAAAAAAGAAATTAAAAAAAGGCGATCTTTGTGTGTTTCTTGGTTCGGGCGGAGGCATGTCGATGACTGCTTTAGCACTTGAATGGACTTACAATACGTAAAGAGGGTTTATGGAAACGGATTGGCTTAAAAGACTCAACCAATTAAAACCGGCGAATTTGGCCTTAACCGATGGTGAAACGGCCGAGACACTGACGTACCGCGATTTATATCGCTGGTCCTTATCACTGGCCTCAAGACTTAATAAATTAAATATTAAAACTGGTGACCGTGTTTCATGTTTGGCGTCGAACAGTTTAGAGTACGTAGCTTTATTTTTTGCCCTTCAAAGATTGGGTGCGGTACTAGTTCCAATTAACTTCCGATTAACGGCGCGGGAAGTTGACCATATCGTCAGCGATTCTGACAGCAAAGTATTGTTTTATGAGCCTCAGTTTTTGGAGATCGTAGAAAATTTAAAACATCGCCCGCACAATATACTTCCATTAACAGGCAGCGAAGGCGTTAGACAATCCTTTAAGGACGGGCAAGAACAGTACACCGAGTTTAAAGGTCAATCTGACGATGCCGTTATGATTCTGTATACTTCAGGTACGACGGGTTTTCCCAAAGGCGCCATCCTCACCCATAAGATGCTTTTCTGGAATTCTGTCAACACAGCTTTAAGTATCGACTTGTCAGAAAAAGATTGTGCCGTCATTTTCCTTCCATTTTTCCACACCGGTGGCTGGAATGTTTTGACCACGCCGTTTTTCCACAGAGGTGGGCACATCGTTTTGCTTAAAAAGTTTGACCCAGGCGCAGTGCTTGCTTTATCCGCCCGTTACCGAGCTACTTTATTATTTGGCGTTCCAACAACGATGGAAATGATGTCTCGTACCCACCACTTTAACGAGATTGATCTATCGTGGATCAGATACGCAATCGTGGGCGGAGAACCAATGCCAGTTCCGCTGATTGAAAAATGGCACGCGAAACAAATTCCAATCCGACAAGGTTATGGGCTTACAGAGTTTGGACCTAATGTCTTTTCACTTCATCATAGTGACGTCGTCAAAAAAGCCGGTTCGATTGGTTTTCCGAATTTTTACGTTCATACAAAAGTTGTGGATGCTTCGGGAAAACCAGTGGCTGCAGGAGAAATCGGCGAACTCCTTTTACAAGGTCCTATGATGATGCAAGGGTATTGGAAAAATCCGACGGCTACGGCCGAGACTATAAAAGATGGATGGCTTCATACAGGTGATTTAGTCCGCTTCGATTCAGAAGGATATTTTTACGTCGTCGGTCGCAAAAAAGAGATGTTCATTAGCGGTGGTGAAAATGTTTACCCCGCTGAAGTTGAACAAGTTATTTCCCAAATGCCCGGAGTTCGCGAAGTGGCAGTGGTCGGAGTTCCAGATTCTAAATGGGGTGAAGTTGGATTAGCTTTCGTAGTTACCGATTTTCCTATGACTGAAACCCAGGTTTTAGATTACGCAAAAGGAAATTTAGCGAAATTTAAAATTCCAAAAGCGATTCAGTTCGTGGATTCCTTACCAAAGGGCGAAAGCGGAAAGATACTTAAGAAATCGTTAAAGGAACTGGCCGTTCCCACATCCCATAACTAGTAGTTAACCTATTTGAAAAAATCATATTTTCTATTGCCGGGAGTCGTGCCTAAATCAAACGAATCCCGGTTTGAGACATGTAAAACCAAGTCTAATCCGACTCTGGAATAATACTTCTGTTTTCCGGCTTAGCCTGACAAAATAAAGGTGGGAATGAAAAACTCACTATTAATTCTATTAATTTCTACCTTTGCCTTATGTGGATGCCAGACATCCATGCTGAAGGAATTTGAATCACTGACACCCGGTATGGAAAAAGATGATGTCTTGGACCATATGGGTTCTCCGGTAACAACCTTGCGTCGACAAGGTAAAGACCGCTGGTTCTATGTTTTTTACCAAGACAATTTACGGTTTGAAAAAGAAATTCAATTTTTTGAAGGCAAAGTTATCTACGTGGGTGACCTTTGGCAGTTACCGCCTGAACAACAAGCCTCCGCAGTCGATGCCAAAAACCAAATCGGAACCGAAGAATCCCGCAAAACATTGCAACGGGATTATCAAAAATATATGGACGAAACAAATGGCGGAAATAAACCCGCAATTAAGTACGTTCCCGTCTTTGAAACTATTCAATAATATAATTATTTTCGGATGATAACTGGCGCCAGTAAAGGATCTTGCACGGGTACGGGCTCTGCCGTAAGGGGCGCGGGAATTTCCACTTTGGGTTTGGCTTCTTTTTTACCGTAATGCTTTCGGATAGTCTTCATGTTCTTCTTAATTTTGCCTTCCAGGCTTTGCTCTTCTTCTAACTGCTTTAGAGTTTTAATCTCTTTTACTTTGTCATCAGACATTTTCGTCGAAGCGGTTTCCGGATACTGATAATTCAATTGGTAAAGTGCTTCGTTATAATCTTTGGTTTCTTTTTGATATTCTTTGTATTCAAGAGCCATCTGATTTGCGATTTCTGATTTTTTTGATTTATCAGGTGTTTCATCGGATTCTTTTCTCAGTTTATCAATTTGATCGGTGCGTAATTTCAATTTGGCTGCCAAAGTTTGAACCCGTGTTTGCAGATTCAATAATTCCTGCTGAGACGTTATGGGAGCTGGCTTCTGATCAGCGGCTCCCTCGGCAGCTTTTTCTTCTGCGAAAGAAGTTACACTGAAAGAAAAAATAATTAGAATCAGAAGTTTATTTATCATGAAACTTCCAATGAATTGTAACGTTATAGGATTTTATTCTTTGAACGATGTAATGAACAATCAAAGGACTTAGCTTTTCCATGATGAGTTTCCCGCCCCGAATTCGTTTTTCTAAACTTCCCACATCTAACTTTAGTCTTGGATCTAGAAGCACTTCTTTAATTGGCTCCCAAGTACTTTTTAAATCTAAACCTTCCAATACAAGATCATAGACAACAAAAGGTTCATTGTCGGTTAGTGATCCGCTGGAAAAGTTTCCGGTTTGATCATTATTTACGGATAGATCAGAAAATTTAGACGAAGGCTTTGTTGCGATGGGTACAGCCACTGGACTTAGACCCGGAGTATCCTGAGTTTCCGCAGCAGGCTCCATTGGTTGTTGAAAGTTAAAAGCTTGAAAATTCTGATCTTCGCCTTCAGCTGGAATATTTGATTCTTGGAATTGAAAAGGTTCAGGCTGGCTTCGGTAAGGTTGATCGTTTTCATCTTTTGTCTCCCTTTGCGGTTTCAAATCATTCATCCGTCCCTATCAATATAATCCTTCTATCGGGGATTGCAATAGCTAAATTGAAAAATTCCGGAATTTTCTTTCCCCCTATCCCCGGACCCCGGATAATAGGGAAACAAGGAGGGAAAGCCCCATGAACGACGAGATATACCCGCTCGAACGCCACGATGCATTGGTCCGTTGGTGGGTCGCCAAAATGACGCCCGGCCTGAAATGCCCGATTGAGGACACCGAGGAATACGCCGACGGTTGGGAGG
>JAZKJI010000151.1:10900-13098 GCA_040384405.1 Bdellovibrionota bacterium | reverse complement strand
AATACCGCCATCCCATTTACTTGGTCCGAAGCTGCGAAAGATTCATCAGCTAATGGAGCAATTTTACACACGATTAGTAAGGCGCTTGTATCACGGGCTAAGAACTAAAAATAAATACTTAGACATAAAGGAAGAAAATGAAATTTTCAAAAAATGGATCAGTAATTTGTATAGCTCTGGCCTTAACGGTGTCGGCCTATGGCGGCAAAAAGACTTTGCCTAACGATTGGCGGGCGCGAATGCAAACATTGTTAGGGGACGTCGTTGTCATGTTCCCATTTGCTTATGATCAGGAGCTATATACTAATAAAGATAATGCAGTCTTTATTAAAGATTCATTGGCTTCTTTGAAAAAACATTCATCTAGCTTAAATGATCATTTAAGAAACTTTTCCGATAGAAAGGGAGCCGCGGTTGATCCGATTTTACCTTACATTGCCGACGAGTTTGCGGAAGAACTAAAATTGGCGGAATCGAAATTTAATGAAGGAGGGAGTTCTCTAAAGCAGTCCCAGGTTTACCTTCAATCTGCCCTAAATAAATGTATTCAATGCCATACTCAAACAAGTAAAGGCCGGGAACTTAACTTTGGAAAATTCAGCGACCAATATGCCGATTTAAAACCAGTAAGCCGGTTTTATTCCTTAGTTGTTACACGTCAATTTTCGGAATCGTTAAAACAATTTGATGAAATAATCGCGAGCTCGAACTCTAAGAAACAAAGTCCGGGTTCGTTGGATCAGGTTGGGCGCACGGCTTTAGCGATTGCCGTTCGGGTCAAGGAAGATCCAAAGCTTACATTAAAAATTCTAAATGCGATGGAAGAAAATGAAACGGGAACCAGTGCATTCAGGAGTGACGTTAAAGGTTGGAAAAATGCATCGATTTTGTGGCAGACTGAAACGGCGGCTCCACCGAAAAAAGATAGCGAAATGCTGAGCAAGGCGAAAGAGCTTGTCCAACAAGGAAAGAAGAGCGAGACCCTTTCAAACTTTCAAAGTGGTAGCGTATCATATTTAAGGGCCGTTACTTACTTGCATAAGTTGATCGAGCAATTCCCGCAAAGTAAATTGAAGCCGGAAGCATACCTGCTTTTAGCGTCAACTTACGAACTATTGCCGGGCTTTGCACTTTGGGATGTTTCCGAGCATTACCTGACCTCATGTATCGTTGAAAACCCCCATTCTGAAATCGGTGAAAAATGTTTTGCTGAATACGAAGACCAAACGACAATGGGCTATACGGGTACGGCCGGAACTTTTATTCCGGGCCCTGTGATAGAGCATATAAACCGAATGAAAAAACTTTCAGCGCGAGAAAAGAAATAAGCTCCGGCTAGATCTCAATCTCGCTTACAATGCCACAGTTTCTTAGAAATGCATCGTCGTGGGAAACGACGATGAGAGCACCCTTGAATTCCCGCAATAGGTTTTCTAAAAACTCAATATTTGCCAGATCTAAATTATTTGTCGGCTCATCCAAAATAATTAGTTCTGGCATTTCATTACTTAGAAATCCTACGGCGAGGGCGGCTCGAAGCCTTTCTCCGCCGCTGAGATTTGAAATTGTTTGAAATACTGTATTCGCAGTGAATAGAAATTTCGATAAGTGGTTTCGGATTTCTGGTTCAGATAACTGCGAATGCATGCGTACGTTTTCAAAAACAGTTCGGGTTTCCGTCAACAATGAACATCTTTGGTCGATATAGAGAGTGTTAATTGTTCCTCTTCGCAAGGTCCCTCGAACCTCGTTCGGAGGAGTTTTCATTAGGGCCTTAAGAAGTGTTGATTTACCTGCACCATTTCGACCATTTAACGCGACCCTTACAGGCCCTCTCCAATGAAACGTCAAATCTTTTTCAAATACCCATGTTTCGAATCGCAAATTAAAACCGGCTGCTTCCGCAACCAATTTCTGATGGGGAATCTGTTCTCCTCTAATATGGGCGAACATGACCGGTTCAGCTTTTATTTCTTTTAATGCTTCGTGTGCTTTCCCAACGGCCTTAATGTTGTTTTCCATAGTTTCGACATCCACCCTTGCGGTGGTAAATTGGGCCTGTCGTTTTCGGCGGCCGATTAGAATTTTCGGCAGCCCCCCTTTTTCCGCTGCTTTTTTTCCTCGATGGTTCCGTTTTTCTTGATTAAGAATTTTTTCTGACCGGTCAACTTTTGCCAGGGTTCTTTCACGTTTCGCAA
>JAZKJI010000151.1:6040-10890 GCA_040384405.1 Bdellovibrionota bacterium | reverse complement strand
ATTTTTCAAGATTTTCTCTTTCATGATTTTTTGAATTTAAATAGGTTTCCCAGCTGCCGCCAAATATTTTTAATCCGCGATTTGATAGCTCAAGAATTTCGTCACAGACATGCAAGCATTCCCGATCGTGGGATATTATAAGCGAACCGCCGTGGCGATTTTGTATAAAAGAGAAAATGAGGGCGCGCCCCTCGCGGTCCAGATCATTTGTTGGTTCGTCGAGAATTAAATATTGCCCGTTAATAATTCTGCTTAACCTGACCCGCATCCATTGGCCACCACTTAAATCGGTGCAAGCCTGACCAAGATCAATGTCTTTTAATAAACTTTCAATCAATGTGCTCCATTCATAGGTGTCACCTAAATACTCTATCACGCTGATTGACGGTGGTTCTTCCCTTTGGGGGAAGTAGGTAACCGCACCGTACCGTTGAATATGACCGGTAGTGGGTTCTAATTCCCCCGCAATCAAACGGGCTAACGTCGTTTTTCCGATTCCATTGGGGCCCACCAATGCAGTTAGTTGAGTGTTTAATGAAAAACTTACTTCTGAAAATAGCTGGCGACCATTCGGAAGCTCGAATGAAACGCCACTGGCGTTAATAACCGTATACATAAATTTACCTCGTGCATTTGAATTGCAGAATTTTTGATAGGAATGAGGTGATGGAGGTAAATTTATTTACGCATAGATCTCGAGTGTGACCCGAGAACTATAGGATAGATTAAAATGGGGGTATTGTCCAGTAAGGTGGTCACAAAGGCTCGATTGGCATTTATTGGTGGTTTAACGACCCACCGTAACTCCTGGGATAGTGGTGTTTAATTGAGTTATACCTACGGGTTTAATAATTTGGGCTTCAAGTGCATATTCTCTTACTTCCATAGGCGACAAAGCTCTGCGACGGTATAAATTGGTAATTGGCTGTCGCGAGTTGTTCGCGTCGATTTTAAATGTTTGAGTCGCCATTTTTGACCCTTCCAATACAGTTACCGACAACTCATTACCTGCCGGATTAATTCCGAAACCTACAATCTCACCATTAATATTATGTGAGGCTAAATTGAAGTTGATGGTTTTTGAAGCGCTTTGGGTAACTTGGGGGGCCATTGTAATCCGCAATTCGGTAGGGCCTGTGCGAAGGGCGCTACTGTGTAAGTTGACTGTACTAATTGTAAAATACTTTTGAATTGCTAGATAACTTCCGTTGATTGCGGTCGGATTAAAAACTTCTGTAATTTTCGCAGGGTGATTTGCAGTCGGTACTATTCGCGAAACGTGGGCGCCTTGGATGATTCCATCACCATCTTTTGGGTAATAGCGCACTGAACGTGCGTTCATTTTGTATTGGGGTGGTAGGCTAAAATTAAAACCTTCGCTTGTTCCGTCAGGCTTTATTTGCCGTCCTTGAAACACATATCTCCCGGTTTTTTCTACTTCTAAGAAAGACTTGCCTGTTAAGTTACTGCCTTCGTCCTTAATTGAACTCCGGCCGAATTTTTCTAAAAACTCAGACGTAGCTCTAGGAACTGTTACTGTAGTTCCGCTGCGCAACAATCTCGTGGCCCCTAACTGAGCGCCGCGGCCTGGTACCGGGCCAGCATATGCAGACAAAGCAAAACCAATTGTGATTAGCGCATTAAATATAAAACATTGTGTCTTCATATGTTCTCCCATTTCATACAATTTACCTTCACGTTAAGTGCCATGAAATGGGAATTTAAATCGAGTTGATTGATCCATTTTGAGAAAATAGCGTTTCAAATTAGTGTGAGTGACATTTTTTCGATAACTCTAAAGTGAACTTCGACGTAACGAAATGGGACACTTCAATAAACTAATTCCCTTCTAGCGCGACCATTGCCGGCAAAGAAATCTTTAAGGGAGTTACGGCATAGGCGACTGATTTTAGACATTGAAACTGTTGAAAAGATCCCGCCATTAGATCACGGTCGGAATCTCGATTGCAGGAACTAATGTTGGCCATTTTGTTATCCAGTGCGAAAATATTAAAACCTATCTCTTTGGGTATTGTCATTGCCTGATGTTGTACCAAAGACAACGAAGTTGTTCTTGGGCGGGTCGGCGTAGGTTCGGGAGCAAAACAAGATTTGGCGAGGTGACCTGCCAAAATCGGGAGTTGTGTTGCTAAAACTCCAGTAGAAAAAGTTTTCTTAAAATTTTGTGCCGAACTCAAACTGGAAACAAATTTTTGACCCTTTAATACCTTCAGTAAAAGTCCACCTCCTAACAATGATGTAAAGCCGAAATCAACAAGTGATCCTGTCAATGTGGGCTCATACTTTGATAGCAAGCACGCAGCACCGTTGTTAGAAATATTCCTGATCTGGGAAGCGCCTGGATTGATAAGATAACTAGGTGTAATGAGTTTTCTATCCAATAAGTACTCGTAGATTACGCCGTCTTTGAACATAAAGTCTTTAGTGTCATCTGAAATTCCAAACTCTTCAGCGGTAGCGAGTTCCGAGTTAATTTTTTGGCGTTCTAAACTGAGCTGATCTATCTTTTTAATTAGATCACCCTTAACACCATTTATCATCGGACGCACGTTAAGGTTTTCATTTAAGTTCATCGCTAAAATTTCATCATCCGTAATCGGTTTGCCTGTAACATTATTGATGATATCTCTTCTATTTTTTCCAATTATATTAAAAAAATCTGGAGAACTAATGACTGGCGTAGAATGCAAAAAAGTTTTTTTTGCATTTTCCAAAGACGCTAATGCCGTGGGAGTACAGACGGGGAGCCACTTGTCGCGAATGGGATTACTCCTTTGCGGCTGCGGATTCCCGGTTCGACGTTGCATTTCGGCTCGTGCGTTTCTGTCACTTTCTAGATTTAAAAAAGACTGACATTTATCAAGAATTAGCTGGGACTTCCTGAGGCCGAGCCAACTCTGAACCATTGACGAGTACCATATGTCGAAGACATTGGAGTCATTCTTCAAAATACTTAGACGGTCTATCAGACAAGAATTTTTATCCCGCTGGAGCGGGATCGAATTAGCGAAAACTAAATTATCAAAAACGTTGTCGTTACTAAGAACAAGGGCCCCAACAATATCCTTAGTGCTTCCTTTCCACCCAACACAACGTAAATCATGCGATTTAACGTTAGCGCAAAATCTATTCGCTAATATTTGATTTAAGCTTGCCGCAAAAATTGGATTTTTAGCGGTGGCAAATTCGCAAAATAGTAAAAGTATGAAAATTGGAAATGTCCGCATTCATTAACTTTATCGGTATTAACGTGGGGTTAAGTTATGGACTATAGGCTAGAGCTCGCCATTCAACTGGGCCTTGGCTGGTTACCTAACTTTGTTACCAGGCTGAAAGATCGTACGAATGGATTTTATTAATTTGAACCTAGATTATTGGATAGCTTTTGCTGGTTTCCTTCTCGCGATAATATGGCAAAGTTTAGGAATGAACAATTATCCCTACCGCGATTTGAAATGGCCGATTGGATATATCATATTGGTATTGGTCCTTAGCTATGCGTTTACGGCGTATGCTTATTTTTCCGCCGATGGGTTAAAACATTTTAACTACATCATGTTTATTCCTGCACTTTGCGCAATTGTGTTTAGACTATTACAAAAGCGAAACCTTTCTTCCTTGCTTGAACCTATTCGGGCGATTCCGAATATAAAAAGTTTGGTTTTTTCTATTCTTTATCCGGTTTGCATTATTTTTATTTGTGCTTTGATTGCGCAAGTTACGGGGCTTGCGACTATTGATTGGGAAAAACTGGGCACTTCCATTTCAGGATTTTCTGTTCTTCAGTTTGTTTGGGCCATCGCATTTGTCACTGGGGAAGAATACGGATGGCGGGGATATTTACTTCCGGAACTTAATAAAGTCATGGGGCCGATTATAAGCGCTTCCATTGTTGGAATTATTTGGGCCATCTGGCATGGACCATTAGTTTATATCTTAGCGACGGTGATGGGTGCGCCGCAATCTCCTCTGCTTTTGACATTAGTGCAGATGACGGTTGTGTTTCTTTTTTCACTTCCGTTTGCCTATTCTTACTTTATTTCGGGAAGTATTATCCCGCCGATTATCATTCACTTTGTTTGGAATTGGATAAATCCGGATATTTTAGGAAACATTTATCGAAACCGGCCGGGCCTTGCCCAGGGCGATATTTTTATCATTAATGGTGAAGGTGTTATTGGAGCTATCGTTGCTACGGGATTTTTTCTTTGGTTTGTCTTTAAATTCCCTCGCAAAGCCACGTGAATAGAACTTTAAACATTAGAATATGTTGGTCTAAATCACTTTAAGTATTATTTTTGCTTATACGTGCAATAAAAATAATTGCGAGCATTTTAAGCAGTTCTTATTTGGAATTATAAAATTCTTTTCCTATGCTTAGTTTAAATATTTTCAAGCCATTGGAGGGCTCATGAAAAAAACTGCTGGCATAGCAATGATCGCTGCCATTCTTTTAAGTTCCGTTGTCGCGCAAGCTGCGCAAAACCAAACTGATTCTGCGACTATCGTTGGTGGCGTCGAAGCAATCGATGGGGAATTTCCCTCTATCGTTTCTTTTCAGAAAACTGGGATTCTTAAAAACCATTTTTGTGGTGGAACATTAATTAAACCGGGTTGGGTGTTAACGGCAGCACATTGTATGGGCGGTCAGTTTCAAGTTGCGATCGGAAGATCCAACGATACGGCACCAGCATCTTTGGCAAAGCTTGAAACCTTTCGTGCAAAAAGAGTTATTGTTCATCCGAAATATAAAGTTCCTTTAATAAGCAGTCATGATTTTGCACTTGTCGAGCTAGAGGGGCAGTCGACATTTGAACCCATGCCCATAA
>JAZKJI010000151.1:0-6030 GCA_040384405.1 Bdellovibrionota bacterium | reverse complement strand
AGATGTGGTTGAAATCCCGGATGTGGAAGCTGCTGCTCCTCGAGTGACCGTTGCGGGATGGGGAACACTTAAAGAAGGTGGCGGAGTTTCGCCAAAGTTAATGAAAGTCGATGTTCCACTTGTTAGTGCGGTTAACTGTAAGAAGTCTTATCCTAACCAAATTGATGACACCATGATTTGCGCGGGCTTCGAAGCCGGTGGCCAGGATTCTTGCCAAGGTGATAGCGGTGGACCACTTTATTACCAAACTCCGAATGGAAATTTTGTTCTTGCCGGAGTTGTTAGCTGGGGCCGCGGTTGCGCGCGACCGAAATATTACGGTGTTTACGGAAATGTTAGCAGCGTCGTTGAATGGATCGAAACATCAACGGCAGTCATTGAGCCTGAATCAGGAGTCGCGGCATATTAATAAGATCACATCCATTCTTCAGGATTCCGTTAAGATCATGCCACTAACGGAACCCTGACACGACTTAATGCATAGTTCCTCCGATCATAGTTTTAAGAGCAATCGCTCGAACATAAACTCAAGGAGGGACTATGTTAGCATTAATGGATAAGGTGAAGAACTCGACTCAGTTGCGTTGGAACCGTGTTCACAGATTTAAAGCTAAAATTGATCTTTTCATTGAAGTTGGTCCTTACATCGTTAAGACCGCAGAGACTTACCGCGAATTAGTTGAATCTTTTAAACTGCGCCACGAAGTTTTTCATAATGAATTTCGCGGAGTTGAGGGCCCAGGACTTGATTTTGATAAATATGACTACCACTTCGATCATTTAATCATTCTGCACAAACCTTCTAACAAAATTATCGGAACTTACCGTCTGAATTGCTCTACTTTTTCTAACGAATCCTATACCGCATTAGAATTTGATCTGACCGGTTTAATGAAAGAAAAAGGTCCGTTTTTAGAGTTGGGTCGCGCATGTATTGCGAAGGACTTTCGGAAGGGATCGGTGATATCTTTACTTTGGCGCGGAATTGCCGAGTATATGAATCTTTGCGGAGCTGAAATTCTATTCGGGTGCTCGAGTTTAAAAATAGATAATCCGCGGGACGCAGCCCTTGCTTACAAATATTTGGTAGATGAAAAAATGGTTAAACACGAATTTTTGTGCCGACCGACCAAAAAGTATCGGATGAACAATTTCGATACTTGGTATTCTTATTTGAATAATGGATACAACGATCGTTTAAAGGCCGAAGCTGAAGAGTTAATCCCATCCTTAGTTAGATCTTACCTTAAATTGGGTGCCGTGGTTGCTTGCGAACCTGCATTTGATGCAGAGTTTGATTGCATTGATCTTCTCACTATTTTGAAAAAGGAAGATCTAGCATCATCCCTTGTTCAAAAGTTTCAAATAGTACGATAATCGGGGAATGATAACTGACTTACAGAAGCTTGCTAAAATTATTCAGCGGGATGCCTCTTTAAGTCAGATCGTTCGAAGCCATGTGCTTGGGGAAGTGCAGTTCAGAGATACCAGTTATCCATTGCTTTCATTTTCAGTCGGTTCCACAAATCCCTACCATCCAGTTTTATTCTTAACCGGGGGCTTTCACGGTTTAGAAAGAATCGGTGCGCAGGTTGCCTGGAGTCTATTAAAAACCACCGTTGATCGATTGTTGTGGGATAAATCCCTATGTTCACTCTTTGAAAATTTACGGTTAATCGTTGTTCCTTTAGTAAATCCCGTTGGCTACGTTAATCACTTTCGCTCGAACGGCAACGGTGTCGATTTAATGCGAAACTCTCCCGTCGATGCCACAGAAAAACCACCGTACTTACTAGGCGGGCATCGCATCAGTAATAAGCTTCCTTGGTACCGCGGAACTGAAGGCACTTTAGAGTTTGAAAACAAATTAATCGAGAAACTTTTTAAAGATGAAGTAATTAATAGCGACTGTGTTGTATCTATGGACTTTCATTCCGGTTTTGGAATGCGGGATCGCTTGTGGTTTCCCCATTCTTATACTTCAAAACCCTTCGATCATTTGCCAGAGTTTCATGCGCTGTTATCATTGCTCGAGCAAACTCATCCCTATCATATTTACCATATCGAACCGCAATCGCGAGCTTATTTATTAAGTGGTGATATTTGGGATCATCTCTATTTGCTTCGGCAATCACAAAATATGAAAACCTACATTCCATTGACATTAGAAATGGGATCTTGGAATTGGGTTCGTAAAAATCCGCTGCAAATTTTTTCCCGGCACGGAGCATTTAATCCAATGAAAGAGCATAGGGTTAAAAGAACTTACCGTCGGCACCATTTGCTTTTTGATTTTTTATTAAAAGCTCTTTATTCCAACGAAGTGTGGGCGACTTTGGACACTTCACAGAGGGCAAAGCATTCTAGTAGTGCCTTAGAGCGTTGGTATTAATAGCTCAAGTATTCAGACTCAAAATGGTTGCGAAGCCCAGTGCTGCCAATGATCGCGGTCCTTTTCAGGATCATCGATCATTGTAGGCGATGCAAATTCGATTCGGGCTTTTATGTTTTGAACGGAAGACAGATTCATCAGGTGGGATAAAAAATTATCCTGATCAATGTAAGCCGCTTCTCTTAATGGTTCATAAGTAATTCGAAAAGGTTGGACTAAGGCACCGGCACTCTTGGCGATTTCAAAGGGTCCCGTTCTCCAAGGTTTTGCGTTTTTTATGCATGTTGTGCCAGAGGGAAACAGCACAATTCTTTTTTTCTCAATTTTAAGCGCATTTTCAATTTCAGCGCGCGCTTCAAGTCTACTTGCTTTTGATTCCCGTTTGATAAATGTCGTATCAAGTCTTTTTGCCGCAGTTCCAATGACAGGCCAACCCGCAATTTCCTTTTTGGAAACAAAAGAAATTCCTGAGCAAGTCTTTAACATTAATACGATGTCCAGATAACTAATATGATTTCCCAAGAACATTAACGACGAATCAACGGCAGGTCGGCCCTTTACTTCGACGTCAATATTAAGGTGGTCTAAAATGTCTTCGGACCACTGAATTTTTAAAGGAATAATATTGGATACTTTTCGCGCAAGCCTTAAGTATTTCAAAGTATGACTAAAAATATATAGGCTTCGATTTGCTTGAATCAGCATCTTCATGGACTAAAGGTAAATCAATTGGTCTATTTGATTTGTTAGTGATCCGTTAGGATTTATCCGAAACCATAACCAAGTTTTGACCGTGAAACTTTAATTTTTAAGGTTTACTAAGCTTACAACATGCAAAATGAATTTGCCTTTTTAGGTTTAGGAATCGAGTCAGGTCAAACCCTCAAGGGATTGAGAGATTCCTCTCATTACGCAAAGATCCATCTTGCACAACATTACGACTTTGACGATTTAGGAATGGTTTTCGGAAACAAAGTTTATGAGAAAATCCAATCATTAGATCAGCTTTGCAATTTTACGTTGCAACCATATTTTGAGGCCCAGGCGCGGACCATCGAAGCCCTTGAGCAAAAGAAGTTTCTGGTAAATTGGGGCGGCGACCACAGCGTGGGAATTTCAACCGTTAGTGGATTCACCAAGGTTTATCCTGCGGGATGGACAATTTGGATAGATGCACACGCGGACTTAAACACTCCCGAAGCCTCGTTGAGTGGCAGTTTTCATGGAATGCCCTTGTCATTACTTTTAGGTCTTGGCTCGGGGTCTAGTGATAAAAACATTTTTAAGACACTAAACCCGAAGAAGTTAATTTATTTTGGACTGCGCGATGTTGATTCATTTGAAGTTAAAGCAATCCGGAAACTGGGAATCAAGACTTTTACGACTCAAATGATTCGTGAGTTAGGAATCAATCACGTTATCCGAGAAATCACCAATTTAACGCGGGGGCAAGATGTCCATATTAGTTTCGACATCGATAGTTTAGATCCGGAGTTTGCAGCTTCGACGGGAGTGCCTGTAAATAATGGTTTAGTACCCTCCGAAATATTTCACCTGGCTGACGAGCTGAGTGAAAAGTCTAATGTGGTTTCATTAGACATCGTCGAAATTAATCCTTACTTGGGTTCGGCACAGGAAATATCTTCCACCTATCAAATAGCAAATTTATTCCTAGAGCACATCTTGCTGGGAAAAAAAATATTTCACAGAAAACAAAATGCAAATCAGCCGTCGCACTTTATGTTAGCGTGAAGAATTAATAATGCCGTGCGAGATTTAATCCTCACCAAACCCTGACAATTTTAATTCAAATTGAATGCTAAGTAACAATAAAGAAAATAAAAACTTCAATGATGATCATCGAAGAATCGGAGATAAAATGAAAAAAATTATTTTGTTATTGGTATTGGCGAGTTCACCGGCCTTTGCGGGTAAATTACTTTTTGATGCCCGGCTGGATGGTCAAGGTCAGACTTTTAACAATGAAGCTTCATCAGCTACTTTGGGACACGATAACTTCAGATTCATGATGAAGACCGCGAGACTTGATTACCAAGGAAACCTTAACGATAAAACAAACGTTCGTGCTCGCGCGATTCTAAATACTACACAAGGTGCTGTTCAAACTCGAGACAACTTGAACGGGACTGTCGATTTGTTTTTTGTAAATCATAAGGTGCAGGATAACTTGGAGTTAACGGCGGGAAAGTTTTCATCGGATATTGGCGGCTGGGAACATCAATTATCCAGTCCTGATGTTTACTTATTTTCTGCGGCATATTCAGGGGGATCCTCTGATCTAAATACAACGACGCGAACACTTTTTGCGGGTCGAACGGGTGCCACCATCGGAACATTCACATGGGCAAGTACTGGAACTACCAGATATTACACGGGTGCAAAATTAACCCATAAAGTTGAAGGGCATGAACTTGCCATTCACACGGCGGATTTAACGGCTGACGACAACGTGGGAACAACTTCTTCCCAAACGCGCACTTTAACTGGTTTGGTATACAAAGGTTCGTTCAGTGATAAATTGATTCAACCTTTACTTTCGTACCACGAAGGTTTTTTACCCGGTGGTGGATCCGATGCAAAAGTAATTTTCGCAAATGCGGGATTACGATTTAATTTCGATGATAACGTTATTGATCTGGATTATTTAACGAATACATTTAAATCCCGCACGGCAGTCAGCACCGGCGGATTTAAAGACGATGCGATCAGATCAACTTTACTAGCATGGAGCAAAGTCTACGGACAGTGGACACCAAAGGTGAAATTAGAAAGCAGTGAAATGCTTGCGGCAGATCAAAAGATCTTTGACGTTAAAGGTTACAGTGTCGCGTTGGAGTATCGTCCCGAAGTGGAAGAAAATTTCCGCTACCACGTAGCCTACAACGCTAAAGAGTATGCTCCGATTACGGGAAGCAGTCTGACTATGCAAGAAGTGGTTGTTGGAACTCGAATCGCTGCAGATATTTTAAAATAAGTTTAGTTCGAATAATTCGTTGTTGTTCGAATCTTTCGTGCGGTAAGGCCTGGTTGTCATGGACCGGGCCTTTTTTTATTAAGCAGTAGGCGCGTACAATACTTTCAGAACATCAGTTCTTGAAACTAATCCCTGAAGTTTACCATTGGCATCAACAACGATCACACGATGAACCCGGTGGGTAAGAAACATTCTATAAACATCGGCAAACTTATCACTGCGTTTAGCAGTAATAAGATTATCCGTTTTTGGAAGCGCATCGAGACAGCCTCCTAGTTCCTTGGCAATACCGGCAGTGGCCGCAAGCTTCATCAAGTCACCCTCGGTAACAACACTGATTACTCGTTGATTACCGTCGACCAGCGGAGCTCCGCTGATCTTATGCTGAACTAGCATGCCGATTGCTTCGCGCACGTTCATCGTTAAAGTGAAAAATCTTACTTGGGTCGTCATGATACTTTCGACCGTAATTACGGGGACGGGTTGGCTCATTGGATCTCCATTTACTAGCCTGAGGATTCGGAAGATTTTTGAATGTAGTCTGCAATTGCCATTTCAATTGGTTTTGCAAGCATGGTGAATTGAATTCCCATTCCCATATCTTCTGCGCCAATTGAAACGACTTTCCCTTGCGCGCGGAAAG
>JAZKJI010000150.1:0-1762 GCA_040384405.1 Bdellovibrionota bacterium | reverse complement strand
TTCCAAATCAATGATTTAAAAACGAAAAAACCCGCAAGAAATTGCGGGTTTTTTCGTTTAAAGGCTGTCTGTTCAATTAATTATTTGTAAGCAGCGCCAAGGCCCTGCGGTCCTTTGCCAAGCTTCTGTTGAGCTCGTAGGGCTGTTCTACCCGCTACGTTTGCAGACCACTCGTCGCTACCCTGGCCTTTTACCATTCCGCGAATACGGCCTGTATGGCGAGCATCATTGCAGCTGTACATTGGTGGGAAATAAGTCAGAGCAAATTTTGGATCTCCGACTTTCTTATCCGTCCAATTTTTCGATTGGCTTAATGCATTTAACGCTAATAATTTTTCAATATCTGAAAAACGGTCCAAGTTAATTCTTGATCCACGTTCAAAAGTTGCCAGTTCCGGAATCGCATTGACGGTTGTCGCGTGAACTAAAACTTTTTCAGTAGCAAACTGGCAAGTTCCGTTCGTCGACGGATTCATGCTGGCGGCCATCGCACCTAATTGTTTTAAGTGCTGCGCTGAACTTTCCTTTGTTCCATCTTCTGGCGGAACTGGAATTGAGCCACGATTAACACTGCTTTCGATTCCTACGTACTCTTTAGACATGTATTCATAATTAGAAATTCCGGCTTGTTTAACGTAGTCTTCATTTCCGTAAATTACGTTACCGTCGATAACTACCAAGTTAATATTTTCTTCCAAAGTTTGACGTACTAAATTGGTATACGGATTTCCATTTTGTAAAGTTGCAACGATAACCGTTCCCATCGCACCTTTGGCAATTTGCCCAACACCAGCTTCAATTGGTTTACCAGTGCTGTCCATTTTAATATCCCAGTGATTAATCATCTTTGCTGGATTTTCTGTCATCATTTTATAAATATACTCGTCATTAAAAACCGCTTTAAGTTGCGGATTCTTATCAACGTATTGGGCAGCAAGTTTTGCTTCCTCAAGAGTCCCTTTTGAACCCGTCGGTAACCAATCAGATCCCAAGGACATGGTTACACCCGCATTATGCGCAGATAAGATATCCAAAGTTTCCCCGTATAACAGTAAATTTGAAAATGGAGACCAGATCAGACCGATATCTTTTTTAGCTAAATTCTGTAATTGTCCCGGAGCAATTCCTACTCCGTGAACGAAATTCATTTTTGGTTGGTCTAATCCCAACATTCTGATTAATTCAATCTCGCGCATGTTATATGGATCTTGCCGACGTCCTTCCGCCAAATGGGCGATAACCGCCGAACGGGTTGGACTCATAATATATTTTTTCTTTCCGGCGATTGTTGGATGAATCCAATAAACGTA
The DNA here is from genome assembly GCA_040384405.1 of Bdellovibrionota bacterium. Taxonomy (GTDB): domain Bacteria; phylum Bdellovibrionota; class Bdellovibrionia; order Bdellovibrionales; family Bdellovibrionaceae; genus JAZKJI01. Next base: position 452 of record JAZKJI010000150.1, on the reverse strand, counting down.
ACGGACGAATTTTTCTGGCAATGGTTCTGGACAAGATTTCTTCAAAAGAGCTTGGTCTTTTAGAATTTTTAATCCTGACATCTCGTTTACGGTATTTGCCGCGATTCCCGGAAGCCCCGGGCAATGTTTGTTTACAGAGTCCGCAAGCGCTTGCTCGTATGATTTTCCGGCTGCGATTGCCGGGCGAAGTTCTTTCCATACGAATTGCATTTCGTTTGGATAAATTAAATCGGTTGGTGCCTGAACTGAATCTTTTTGGCTGATGTAAGAAGCGCCGTCCTCGACACGTTGAATTCCGAAGTTTTCAACACAACCCGATGGGCCTTGGAGATACGTGGTACCGATCACCATGGCTTGTAATTCTGACCAACGGAATGCCGCGCACTCGATAGGCTTTCCGAACTGAATCCAAGGATTCATATTTTGACTAACAGATTTTGTATAGTCACCCC
>JAZKJI010000149.1:1672-4307 GCA_040384405.1 Bdellovibrionota bacterium | reverse complement strand
TGGAGAGAGAGGGACTAAGGTTTAAGACATGCGAATTTTACATATTCTTTCACAGAAAGAACTGACCGGAGCTGAAGTCTATGCGCTGCAGCTTGGTGAGTGGTGTGTTCGCGAGGGTCATGAAGTCTATGTCGTATCTGATGAACTTCACAGGAAAACTAAGATTCCGTTCTTTCCCCGGCCAGTTCATGATCCTTCTATCATCGAAAAATTTCAGAATTTCTTTTGGCTTCGCCGGTTTTTAATTGGCCGGGAAATTCAAGTCATTCATTGCCATTCTCGGGCGGGTCTTCGCATGGCTCATTGGGCTCGGCGCGGACTTCCGGTTGCCCTTGTTTCTACCGTTCATGGGGTTCAGCACTTTTCTTTATCTAAACGGCTTTTTGATCTTTATGGTGAAAAAGTACTAGCAGTTTGTGAGAACCTCAAAAAACATCTGGTCCGTGATTTCCGAATGAAGGCTTCTAAAATTCGGGTTGTTCGAAATCCAATTACGGTTGGCAGTAACTTTATGCCTACCGGTGATCGCCCCTACTCGAGTATTAATTTTGCATTAGGTGGCGAAACAAAAGAATTAAAAATCTTAGTGGTTGGCCGAACCTCTGGACCCAAAGGCCAACGTGCTTCCCAACTCTTACGGCAAGTTGTTCCCCATACTTTAAAAAAATATCCGCAATTGAGATGGGATTTTGTGGGTGGACCACTTTCTAATTTGGATGTGGGGACTCAAGGATTTTTACGTTATCTCCAACAACTCTACCGGGACCGGGTTCGGTTTCACGACAAAGTTGAAAACTTACCTGAATTTTATGCGCAAGCTGATTTAGTTGTCGGTGCTGGCCGCGTAGCTTTAGAAGCTGCTCTTTTTGGAAGAACAGTTTTGTGTTTAGGCGAAGCTGGCAGCCATGGACTTTTGACAGATGAAAATTTATCTACGGCTTTGGAATCAAACTTTGGGGACATCGGTGATGTTCCGATGGATACGGAAGAAATTGTTTTAGAAATTGAATCGTTTTTTCAAAATCGAAGTTTCTATGAACAAAAAAATGATGCTTTAAGGGGATCACTACTTCATGAAACTGACCCTGGGATTATTGGTGTTCAAGTAGTTGAAGAATATAAATCAGCTATTTTTAAGCGCCTGTCTCCGCGCTGGATTCCAATTTTGATGTATCACAAAATATTGCCTGAAGAGGTGGATACTCCCCATCGGACTTTTGTGACGACCCCCAAATTTGATTTGCAAATGCGGACTTTAAAACGATTGGGATTTTCTACCCTGACGTTTAAAGATCTGTTTGATTTTCGCGAAGGCAAAAGAAATTGGCGGGATTTTCCGGCAAAACCTGTGATTTTAACTTTTGATGACGGTTATAAAAATAACTTAGAAGAAGCCCTCCCCGTTCTTAAGAAACAAAATTTCAAAGGCACTTTCTTTTTGCTTTCTGATGCCACTGTTTCGGCAAATGTTTGGGATGAAAAAGTCGAAAAAGAACTTCTTCCTTTGATGGGTCCGCCCGAGCGAAAACTGTTGGCTGATTCCGGAATGGAAATTGGTTCCCATGGACTTCGTCATGAAAAAGTTATCTCAAAAAATGATCCGGATGTTTATCAAGAATGGTCTGAATCTAAAGAAAAATTAGAAGCTGAATTTGGAAAGGATGTGGTAGTCCTTGCTTACCCATTCGGAGATTCGGATTCGCGTTTAGCAAAGCTTGCTCAACTTTCAAATTATGCCTATGCCGTGAATACGGATCAGGGTGCCATGCACATCGAAGATGACCGTTTTCAAATTTTTCGCGTCAGTGTTTTTCCAGAAGATGGACCACTTCAAATTTGGAAAAAAACTTCTCCTTGGTACCGGTCCTATTATTTTCGAAAACGCGGCCGATAATACCGCGAGCCCTAAGGCGCTAGTAGCTGTCAAAAAATTAGACACTTTCCCTCTTGGATATCCCCTTATTGCGAGTTGATCTAACAATCTGGGGCCTGGTGCTTGCAATCCACCCTTACAGATGGCTAAAGCGATGACCTACTTCATTCTGTCCCTGATGTTCTTGCTGGGCACCAGCCAAGCATACGGGCAAGCCGCGTGTAACGTTGTTTTGGTTAAAAAGGTTGCTGAAAAACCCCCCCGCAATATCGACCAAGTCCTAGATCTGCTTTTCTATTCGGAACGCAGCGTACGTGATGACCGAGGTACTTTTGAAGATGGTACCAATGTTTTTTATAAAGAAGTTCTTAAATCAAAACAACTTGGTGAGTACCTACAGAATAGTGGCTTATCGCTAACTGATTTCCCGACACCTGAAGGTAAACGATACCTATTGGCCAAATACGTTGACTGGTTTTTCCGCCGATACGAGGGACCGCAGCTAACGCCGGTTCAAAATAAAATTCTGCAAGACGCATTAAAATTTCGAAATCACACAATTGATCCGAGCAAGTCGGCAATGGGAAATCTCAAAGAGATTAGTAAAACAAATTTAAATAACATATTGGCGAAATTACCAAAAATTAAGTCTCCAAATAAAGTCGACCTAGCGATTATCGATAAGTTGGAGAGTATTTATGTTCACAACTCGGTATCATTATTCGAAGCCCCCGACTACTCAATTTTGTCGGCGGGTGCGAT
>JAZKJI010000149.1:0-1662 GCA_040384405.1 Bdellovibrionota bacterium | reverse complement strand
TAATTGCTATTAGTCCGCTTGGCTGCTCAGACTCAGTGACTATTACTAATTTGTACGCTTGTTACTTGAGATTTGTTGATGACAACAATCTAAAAAATTCTTATAAGATAGAGACTAAACCTGGTTTTTCGAAGAGTTTCAGAAAATAGTGGGAAGATTATATACCGGAAGAAAACATGGGAGTTAAAAACTTTGGACGTAATACTTTTGATTTCAGCCGTTACACCGGGGCTGATAAACAAGTATTTTTCTTTATGATGTTCAAACGTAAATCCGACGTCGCAGTTGCATCTTCAAGCTATTACGGCTCTAGGGGAGTAACTTTAAAAAAGGAGTACGCCAAGAATAATGGCTGGGCATCACCCTTTGTAATGTACGAGCACGAGTTAGTTAATGCTTCTAAAATTCACGACCCGAACATTGCTGAGGAATATCATCGACGTGGGCCAAGTGAAAATATCGGAGCAAACTTTCTGGGCTTTGACATCGCGATGGATCTGGCTAAACAAATGATAAATAGTACTGCAAAACTTGATTTGACGGTGGAAGATGCGGAAGTTTTAATGAAGCAAGTGATTCTATTAAAATTGCATGAGCTTCGTAATCAGTATCCGCTCGAGTATCGGAACGCCATTAAAGTTTTGTCGGTCGGTGACGTAAATATGATTTCACACTTTGTACAGAGCGCTTTCGTTTCGGCATTTAAATTGGAAGTCGATCCACACTTCACCCGCGGAAGGTTCGAAGTAAAAGTCCCGGTGGCAGTTCCCCCGGAGGCATTAGTTCATTTTTAAATAATACCCAACCGCCAAAATCAATAGGTCATTTTTAAGCCAAAATCTAAAAGTTAGACAGACTGGCTACTGTGTATAGCCGATAGAATACGTCTCCCATGGAATAATAATAGCAATGGTAACTGCCATGGCAAATCATCGTCTTACTTTTTACTCTTTCGAAAGCAAGCCTGCCCAGTTTTTAAAACTGGTATCAGCTTTCGTTGCGGCGATGATGATTATCTCTAGTTTCTTTCAGACCAATGAATCTCAGACTCTGGCAAAGGGTGCCCGCCAAATTAATCCTAATCTTTATCAAGTTCGCGTTTCTACCAACGAACTTGAAGCAAATTAATTCTACAAATACCGGGATGCTTGATAAATTCCGACCGCTAATAGATATGCAATGACATTGAAAAGTACCAACTGCGCTATCGCAAATTTAGTGCTTCCTGATTCTTTCATCGCCATACCTACGGTGGACATGCATTGTAAAGCGATCATGAAAAAAACCAATAATCCTAAGACTGAGCCAACAGTAAAAATCTTTTCCCCATTGCTTTTCGTGGCCTCGGCCATCTTTGCCAACAAGCCTTGTTGTTGAGTGTCCTCGTCATCGTCGGTTGCTGCAAAAGTAATTGCCATTGAAGAAACGAAAACTTCCCGCGCGGCAAACGCCGAGATAAGTCCGATCCCGACTCGCCAATCAACACCCATCGGAGCAAAAACCGGATCCATGACTTTACCTAATTGCCCGGCGTAACTTGTTTCAATTTTTACGGCGTCATCTTTTTCTTCGTAATTTGGAAAGTTAGTTCCTGCCCATAAAACCACGGCCAAAACAAAAATCACCGGACCGGCACGAAACGCAAAAGCCTTTGTACGAGTT